>JADYZL010000233.1 GCA_020853155.1 Bryobacterales bacterium | reverse complement strand
TGCCGGGGCAACTTTGGTGGATTCGGCCGCAAGCGCTCCGGGAATGGCATTTCCCTCTCCGCGTGCATCGGGCGGCACGGTTTCGGCTGCGGAAATCGCGTCCGCTCCCGGAGATGGTGATGCGCCCCGATCGTTGGCGACGCTCTCCCTGCCTGTGTCCGATTGCGGTGCGTGAGCTGCCACGGCCAGCCGCTCGTTCGTGGCATTGATGGGTTGGCTTGGTGCAGGCCCGTTTAGCGCATGCATGGATGGCGTGATGCCGGTGTTCCGCGCACCTGCCCATCCGGATGCAGCAGGTTCCGAAGTTATGTTGTTCCCGCTCATTGCGTTCCGGGCGGCATCCTCAAGGCCAGGGTTAGTCTGGCTCGCGGACAGATCCGCGCCAGGCGTGAGGCGATCCACGGTGACGCGGATCGCGGGCGTCGCGGAGGAGCGCTCCGCATGCATTCCTTGGCCGCCGCTGGCCGGCGAAGCCTCGATCATGGCGTCAGCGGCGTCTCCCAGGACTGGGGCCGGCTCCCCGGAACCGCTCCATCCGAGTGGATCCGGCGCGGATTGCGGTTGCCCTCGCCCGGGTAACCCCGGCCGTCCGGGCTCATCGGATGCAGATTGATTCTCTCCGTGCGTTGCTCCCTGTGGCATTGCCGTGCGAGACCCGGCAATGGGGTCATGGATCGCCGGTCGTGCCCACGCAGCCCCGGCGCCGGGCAATGCCCTCTCCGCCAACTGATTCTGTTGCCCGGAAGGGGCGGGAACGGCTGGAACCGCATGCTCCCCAGGGCTTGCGGATTCCCCCACCGGTGCGGAGCCGTCCCGGTCGCCGTTGGCCTCTGTGTTCGCGTTGTGTGCGAGTACGCCGTCGTCGAGACCAGGCGCTCCTGGATCGCGGGGCGGATTCCCGGTCGGGAGCGCCGGTCCAACCTCATTTTCTTGTGCATTCCCGAATTCAAGGCGGGCTTGCGCCGTTTCGGCGTGATGGGTTTCTCTCGCGGAATCGTCCGCCTCGAACGGCTCGGAAGAGGCGGAGCCTGCCGCCCAGGATTGGGCCGTGATACCCTGCGGCCCGCCCATTCGTTGTGATTGCCCGGGGTCCCGGTGCGATTGCGCCGGCGCCCGGCGCTGCGGCGCGGGGGCGTCCCGATCACGGCGAGCCGCCGTGCCAGGTTCGGCGGCATCGCGGCCGGAGGCGCGGCGCACGGATCCCGGCGTTTCGGCCGCACGGGAACTCGATTCCCGGCGGTCCACCTCATACGCGCGAGAGCGAACGCCCACGGCGTCCGATGAGCGAGGCGCCGCAAGCGAATCGCGCCGCGCGCGGTCATTGGCGGATGGCTTCGCGGAGCGCGGCAGGGAGAAATTCGCCGCGGCGGGCAGCGCGGGCGAGACCGAAGGGGAGTCCGGTCGCATCCACATTGCCACGTATCTGCCGAACTCGGCGCCGTCCGGAAGAACCAGTTCGTCTTCGTCCGGTTTTCTGCTCGCGTGCGTGGAAGAGGACGCCCGGGCTGAAGTTGACGAGATTGCCCCGGAAGGCATGGAGGGCCGGATAGAGGATGAGATCACGCAAGATCCCTTTGCAGTTGGCATGCCAATCAGGATTTCATTGAAAAATCCGGCTTCCCCCCTCCAAACGCACCCTATCGCCGGGCAGGGAGCGCGACCAATTTTCGTCAGTGCCAAGGTTTCATCGCGACGGCCTCGCGCAACTCCTCCCATGCGGCATCGCGCGAGTGCAAGGGGAAAGGCTCGCGCGGTGCGTTCTCCGGTGTTCATGCGCAATGGCAATCTGCGTGCAAGGAATGATGCCACGGAGGCAACATCCCTTGGATCCCATCACTTCCCTGCTGGCTGGCGGTATGACGTCGCGGCTCGATTCTCTCGATTTGCTGGCCAATAACATGTCCAATGCTTCTTCCGCGGGTTATAAGGCGGATCGGGAGCGATTCAGCACCTTTCTCTCCGCCGATCTGGCGCAGGCGCTGGCGACGGGTGAGGTAGAGAAGGCGACCGAAGTGCCGATGGTGGAGGATCGCTTCACCGAGTTCCGCCAAGGCGCGCTTGTCGAAACGGGCCTCGCCACCGATGTGGCCCTCGACGGAAATGGGTTCTTCTCTGTAGAAACTCCTCGCGGCGTCCGATATACCCGTGCGGGCCGTTTTCACGTGGAGCGGGACGGGGAATTGCGGTCGCGCGAAGGCTACCGCGTCCGCGTGAAAGAAACGCGGGACCCGAAGCGGCTGGCCGCGGACCCCACCATGCCCGTGCGGATCACGCCGCAAGGCGAGATCTTTCAGGGAGAGAACCGTCTCGGGGTCCTGGACCGGGTGGGATTTGGTCGGCCGGACCTGCTCCGCAAGGAAGAAGCGGTCTATTTTCGGGCCGTAGACGGCATGACGGAACAGGCGCGGCAGACGCCGGTGCTGAGCGGGAATTTGGAAGCTTCGAATGTGGATGCGGCCGCAGGCTCCTTCCGCCTCGTCGAGACCACACGGCAGTTCGGCATGCTCAACCGCGCCTTCACGCTGCACGACGGGTTGCAGCGCAGCGTAATTGAACGGGTAGCCAAGTGGTAGGTGTTACCCCGAATGGAAAGGAACTTCATCGATGATCCGAGCTCTCTACAGCGCCGCCAGCGGCATGAGCGCGCAGCAGACCAATGTCGATAACATCTCTCACAACCTCGCGAACGCGAACACCGTGGGCTTCAAGATGCGGCGGGCGCAGTTTCAGGACCTGCTCTACCAGAACGTGATTCAGCCCGGCTCGAGTGCCAACTCGCAGGCATTCGTGCCGACAGGATTACAGATCGGCCTGGGCACCCGCGCTATCTCGAATGAGATCATCTTCACCCAAGGCAACTTCACGCTGACCAACAATCCCTACGATCTGGTGATTGAGGGCAACGGCTTTTTTGCCGTTCGGCAGCAGAATGGGGAACTGGCCTACACGCGGGCCGGCGCGTTTCACCTCGATCAGGATGGGCGCATGGTGACCGCCGACGGCAATCAACTGGATCCTCCCATCACGCTTCCTCCCGAGGCGCTGAACGTGCGGATCGCGCCCGATGGCACGGTGACCTACTCGATCCCTGGCCAGGGCAGCAGCCAGCGCGCGGGCCAATTTCTGCTGGCGAACTTCCAGAACCCGGCCGGACTCAGCAGCCTGGGCAAGAACCTCTTGCTCCCGACGGATGCAAGCGGGCAGCCGACGCTATCGATCCCCGGAGGCCCCGAGGGAGCCGGAACGCTTCTGCAAGGATACGTGGAGCAATCGAACGTGAGCCTGGTTGAAGAATTCATCAGTCTGATCACCAGCCAGCGCGCCTATGAGGCGAACGCGAAGGTGGTCAAAGCGGCGGATGAAATGTATCAGCAACTGAACAACCTCACCCGGTAGGGTTTGAGCGAACCCAATGAGTTCGGAGAGGAACGGTTTTGGAAGGAGGCGATCGATGCGGTGGAGCACACGATGCGGCGGGGCGCTTCGGATCGCGGTCTTCGCGGGCAGTTATTTGCTATTAGGGGCGCCCACGCTGAGAGGTGAGGCCCCGGGAGGTTGCCTGAAGACTTCCGGGTCACGTCTGGTGGCGACGGAGTTGGCCGGGCAGGACGCGCGCTTTCTCGCGATGCCTCCCGGCACCGATCTCGGCTATCTGCCGGAACCGGGTGAGCGGCGCACCCTCACGCTGCCCAGCGGTGAATCGGTGTGCGTGGAGCGAGAATCGCGGGCGCCCGGCGAGAGCGAGATCCTCGCGGCGCTCGAACTTCCCGATCCGGGTGTGACGGCGGTCCTGCTCGATTTCCCTCGTGCCGCGCTTCCGGAGGGGACGCTGCGGTTTCCCGCCAGTGGGGTTTCTCCACCCGCGCGCGGGTCGGATACGGTGTTGTGGCGAGGGGCGTTGGAGTACGAGCCGGGGCGCACGGTTGCGCTGTGGGCGCGGGTGCGGCTTAGGAGGGAAACACGGTGCCTCCGCGCCGTGGCGGATCTCGCGAGAGGCGAGATCCTGCCTCCGGCAAAGATCGAATCTGCCGTCTGCGATGCGGCCGCGATTCTCGCGGGGGCGCTTGGCCCCGGGACGAGCCGGGGCGGGCAAAGCCTTGTTGGGCGCGCGGCGGCCCGGGCCATTCGCAAGGGCGAGTGGCTGACGGAGGCGCTGCTTGCCGATGAGGCGATGGTCATTGCGCGTAGAGAAGCCACGCTCGAACTGCAGTCCGGCGGAGTGCGGCTGGTCTTGCCTGTGATGCCCGAGCAAAGCGGGCAGACCGGCGATAGGATTTGGGTGCGCAACCTCGCAACCAGGGAGCGGTTCCAGGCCAAAGTGGCCGGTCCAGATCGGCTGACGCTTTCCCTTCCGGGTCGCGAGCGGACGCAAGCGGCGCCGGCGGTGGCCTCCGTCGAGGCCCGTTCCGGATGGAGGATTCCTTGATGCAAAGATTCGTTTGCGCCCTACTGCTGGCGCTTCTCGCGTTTCCCGCAACCGCCAGGGACAGGAAAGAGAAAACACCGCGAAATACGCCTCTCGACGTGTACCTCGAAGAGTCCTTGGGCAGGGGAGAAGCCCGGGGGAGATCCAATCCCACGGGCAGTGTCTTCACCCCGACCGCGTTGATGGCGGATCTCAACCGGGATCTGCGGGCATCGCAGGTGGACGATGTTGTGACGATTCTGGTCGTGGAACAGGCGAGTTCCGTCACAAGCGGTTCGGTGGCCACGGATCGCCAGTCCAAGGCTCGTACCGGCTTCGACACGCTATTCGGACCGCGCGTTCCAACAAGCCTGCTCCCTAACCTGGTGGGTTTTGAAGGGTCCTCCTCGCTCGAAGGGGAGGGCTCGACGAGTAGGCAGGTATCGGTATCGACGACTCTCTCGGCGCGCGTCACGCACGTGCTGCCCAACGGCAATCTGGCTCTTGAGGGAATCAAGCGCATCGGGATTAATGGCGAACAGCAGGAAGTGAAGGTGCGCGGGGTAATCCGGCCCATCGACCTCGGCCGACAGAACACGGTGCCTTCGGACCGGTTGGCGATGCTCGAAGTGACGGTGAACGGGAAGGGTGTTGTGGCGGATGCAATTCGGAAGCCGCATTTTCTGGTCAATCTGCTCACCAAGGTGCTTCCTTTCTAGGCTGCGTCCAAGAGCGACGTTTGAGGGAATGATGATTACAACGATCCAGCCGAGACGCTGGCAGGCCGCCTTCGCGGCACTGATTCTGCTTTGGAGCGCCACGCCCGTGGCTCGAGCCACGCGTATCAAGGAGCTCGCTCAGATCGAGGGTATCCGGGACAACCAATTGATCGGCTATGGGCTCGTGGTCGGCCTTGCGGGCACGGGAGACGGCGTGCAGACGCAGTTCACCGTCCAGACGCTACGCAATATGCTGGACCGGATGGGCATTTCCCTCCCACCGGCGATGTTGCGCGTGACGAATACGGCGGCGGTCATGATCACGGGAACTCTGCCCGCATTCGCGCAACCGGGGGGGAAGCTGGACGTCACCGTATCGGCCATGGGCGATGCCTCGAACTTGCAAGGGGGTGTCTTGCTGCTGACGCCCTTGCGCGGCGTGAATGGCGAGATTTATGCAGTGGCACAAGGGCCGATGAGCACGGGAGGCTTCGTGGCAGGGCGGCAGGCGCAAGGGAATGCAACCACGCGCAACCACCCCACGACTGCGCGGATTCCCAACGGCGCGATCGTCGAACTGGCGGCGCCCTCGGTGATGCCGGTGAAGGAAGTGCGGCTGCAACTGCGTACGTCGGATTTTGCGAACGCCTCCCGGATCGCCGAAGCGATCAACGGAAAGTTCCCGGCGGAGGTGGCCCCCCTCGCGGTGGCGCAGAACCCGGGGCTCGTGGCGGTGCGCGCGCCCGAGAACGCTCCCGGTGGAATGGCCGGCTTTATCGCGGCGCTGGAGGCGCTCGAGATCGACGCGGAGCAGCGGGCTGGTATCGTTGTGAACGAGCGCACGGGGACGGTCATCGTGGGCAGCCAGGTGCGCGTGGCCCCGGTCGTGATGATGCACGGCAACCTGAGCATCGAAATCCAGACGCACTTCGACGTATCCCAGCCGGCGCCGTTCGCCAAGGGTGAAACCAAGGTCGTGCCGGAGGTAAATGTACAGGTGCGCGAGGAAGAAGCGCGGAGCGTATCCCTGAAAGAAGGCGCCACGGTGGATGACCTCGTTCGGGCGCTGAATACGATCGGCGTAACCCCGCGCGATATTATTTCGATCCTGCAAAGCCTGAAGGCCGCCGGGGCGCTCGATGTGGATCTTCAGGTGATCTAAGTTCTCTCGTGCGGTTCCGGGACGAGGGAATTCCGGCGAGCCTGCGCCAGGAACGGCGCGAATGCCGCATGAAAAAGAGGGGGTCTGCGTGGACCCGTTGGAGGAATGTACGAATGAATGAAATGGCAGGGATGGCGGCTGTGGGGCGCGAAGTTCCGCAAGCGCCGCTTTCGCTCGAAGGGATTCGCAGAGCGGTTGGCTCGCGGGAGCAGGCCCGGGAAGTCGCCCGGCACTTTGAAGCACTGCTGATTCAGGAAGTCGTCAAGGCGGCCAGAAGCGCCGGCGGTGGCGGCTGGCTGGGGGAAGATGCCGGGGAGACTTCCGAAGCCACT
>JADYZL010000232.1 GCA_020853155.1 Bryobacterales bacterium | reverse complement strand
TCAAGCTCACCACCGTCAGCGAGTGGGGTCCCCAGGGCGGAAAGCAGTTGTTCTATGAGCGCGGGAATATCTGCTGCCGCGTTAAGACCAAGGGAGACGCGAGTGGGCCCAGGACCGGGCAGGCGCATCTCTCCGTTGGGGTCAACGATGGCCTGGGAACCGCATGGTACAACGACATGGCGAAGGTCGCCGTGGATGGACGGCTGACTTTCAAAGCCACCAATGCCGCGGAAAAGTTCCAACCAATGCTGACGATGAGCGATGGCACTCGGGTCCCCCAACGCTTCATCGGGCTCTACGGCGGTCTTGAAAAGGGAAATCCTGCGGCGTTGCAGGATGCATGGGCCGCGAATTGCCCCTTCAATATGCCGTCCGGGTTCTCCTGGCGCGGGCTGGAAGGAATCACGAAGCGAGTGCGGCACTGAGGCGCCGTTCCCACCTCGCTCTTGCGGGATAGCGCCGCCTTCGGCCGCCATCGCCTGGTTACTGAACAAATCGCCTCGTTTCTGAAATAGTAGAACGAGGTGGTTCAAAGACGATCGTGGCGAAACAGACGGCGGAGCGGGACGGGTTTGACCTGGCTATCGTGGGCGGCGGCATCATCGGCGCGGGGGTGGCCCGCGACGCGTCACGGCGTGGTCTGCGCACCGTCCTCCTCGAAAAGAACGATTTCGGCGCGGGAACCACGTCCGGTTCCACGCGGCTCATCCACGGCGGTCTTCGCTACCTCGAAATGCTCGATTTCGGCCTCGTGCGCATGGACCTGCGGGAGCGCGAAACGCTGCTGCGCATTGCCCCCCACCTCGTGAAGCCCCTTCAGTTCTATCTGCCCTATTACGATGCGAGTTGGTTCTATCGCGCGAAGATGCAGATCGGCCTGGGTCTCTATGATCTGCTCAGTTACGACAAGAGTCTGCCCAATCGCGGTTATCTTCCAGCGGCGGAAATCGCCTCGCATGAGCCCGCCCTGCGCCGCGATGGCTTGAGCGGCGCAAGCACCTATTATGACGCCCAGGTGAACATGCCGGAGCGGCTCTGCATGGAGAACGTGCTCGACGCCGCGCGGCACGGTTGCGTCGTCCGGAACGGCGTCGAGGTGACGGCGGCGATCCACGAGGAAGGGCGGCTGGCAGGCATCCGGGTTCGTAACGAAGCAGGTGAGGTCGAGGAGATCCGCGCGCGTCTGATCTGCAACACGAGCGGGCCGTGGTTCGACGAGGTAGCCGCCCGTTTGCAGCCGGAAGCCCCGCATCGCGTGCGGATGACGAAAGGCATTCACCTTGCCGTGGAACCCCTCAATCGCGAGGCTTGGGTCCTGTTCTCCCCCGTCGACCGCCGTCTCTTCTTTGCGATTCCCTGGATGGGGATGAGTTGGCTCGGGACCACCGATACCGATTACCGGGGCGACCCCGCGGATGCCGCGGCGACGCCCGCCGATGTCGAGTATCTCTTGCGCTCGACGGAACACTATTTCCCCGCCGTCCGCAAGCAGGCGCTTTGCTTCACCAATGCAGGGATTCGCGCCCTTGTCACCCGCCCAGGGAAGGAATCCGCCGTCTCCCGCTCGCACCAACTCGTCGACGGCGAGCGGAAAGGCGCGCCCGGATTGGTTTCCGTGGTGGGCGGCAAGATCACCGGCTACCGGGCCATCGCCGAAGAGACCACGGATTTGATCGTGAAGCGGCTCAGCGAAGGCATTGCATGCGATACTGCTTCCGCGCCGCTGCCTGGCGCGGTAAGGGGAGATGCAGTGGAGCTTTGTGAACGGGAAGCCGTCGAGGCGGGAATCCCCCGCGAATCGGCGCGGGCGCTACTGCCGTTCTATGGCGCACGGCTTAGGGAATTGGCCAGCCTTTGCCGCGAAGATCCTTCGCTCACCGCATGCATCCATCCGGATTACCCGGAACTCCGCGCGCAGGTGCGGCTGGCGGTGGAGCGGGAGTATTGCCGCAATCTTGACGATTTTCTCGCGCGCCGCACCACTCTCGCGTTCTCACCGGACCAGGGCGGGAAAGCGGTGGAGACGGTTGCTGCTCTCATGGGCGCTCGTCTCGGCTGGGATGCGGACGAATCCCGAAGGCAGCGCGCGCGCTGGGAAGCTTACCTGGGCAGAACCTCCCCCGCGCCCGGCGCTTGAATCAAAAGCGGAAATAGAGAAACGGCACCGCATTCGGGACGCGGAATACCGCTGCCAGCGAAAGCAGCAGAAGCACCCACGCCACCCCGGCGGGATGCCAGGGCCGCGCTTCCAGATTGTGAAGCAGCGGCGCATGTAGCGCCTTCCATTGGAAAAGCCAGAATCCCGTGAGCAGGATGGCCACGAGGAGTTGCTGCTCCGTGAGCGCGGCGCTAGCGGGCAGAACCCATCCCCCTCCTGCGATGCTCGCGAACACCCGGCCCGCCTGAGAGAGACTTTCCGCCCGGAAGAAAATCCAGCCCGCCGCTGTGAGCGCCTGCATCATCGCCACGGCGGCCACAGTCAACGCCCATTCAGGAAGGATTGCCGCATGCCACAATCGCTCCAGGCGTGGTTGCAGCAATCGATAGGCCAGCATCAGCACGCCCCAGTAGAGGCCCCACACCGCGAACGGCAGCGTGCTCCCATGCCAAAGGCCACACACGAGCATGGTCAGCAGCAGTCCGCCGTAAACCGGAAGCGCGCGCCTGCGGCGGATGCCCGGCAGCGCCAGGTAGACGTAATCGCGCAGCCAATGGGAGAGCGTGATGTGCCAGCGCCGCCAGAACTCAGCCGGGTTCGTGGCAAGGTATGGCCAATGGAAATTGCGCGGCAGCCGGATGCCCAGCAGCAGTCCGCTCGCCAGCGCCATGTCGGTGTAGCCGGCGAAGTCGCAATAGATCTGCATGGAGTAAGCAAGCACGCCGAACAAAGCCAGCGGGCCCGTGGTTTCCGGCGCGGCGAAGAGCGCGTTTGCGGCCAGGGCGGCGTTGTCCGCGATCACCACTTTCTTGAAGACGCCATGCGTGAAAAGCAGCGCCGCATTCCACAGGACGTTGGAATCGAGCGCCGCCCGCCGGGACGCGGAGAAGAAATCGTCATGCCGGAGAATAGGTCCCGCACTCAGCTTCGGGAAGAACGAAAAGAACAGCAGAAAGCGCATCAGCGGCGGGCGCTCCGCGATATCGCCGCGTGCGCAATCCACCAGCCAGGCGATGGCCTGCAGCGCATAGAAGCTCAGCCCCAGGGGCATCACCCACGGCTGCGGATCCTGCCAAATGCCCGCACCGCGCCCCGCTGCCAGCCATTGGCCCCCGTACTTAAAAGCCAGCAGCGGCGCGAGAGTGAGCGCGATGCCAATGCCCGCGGCGAGTTTGCGCCGAGGGCCGTTTCCCGCCCCACGCGCGGCATTGCCGCAGAACCAGGCCGCCGCGCTCACTCCCAGTAGCAGAAGCGGATACCACCACGCCGCCAAGCTATAGAAGAAATAGCTCGCCAACACCAGCCACGCCGTCGCGCTCCGCTTGCGCAGCAGCACCGCCCCCGCCCATGCCAGAAGCAAAAACGCGAGATACGCGAAGGAGTCAAAGACCATCTGCGTGGCCCGTCCCTTCGATGGCTTCGAGGATCGAGTCCGTAAAACGGGCGGCGCCCTTACGGTTGAAATGCACGGTGTCCATGAAGTCCGCGCAATCGGTTGCGAGCGCGGGCGCCAGTTCCACTCCCGGAATCTCGCGCGCCGCTGCCGCATGGGCGCGCGTCATCTCCGCGCGAAACGCGGCTGGGTACTGCGTGAAGTCAGGGTCGAAGTAGACAGCGGGTGCGACAATCACCCGGGGCGCCATCGCGCGCAGGATGCGAAGCACCCGCCGGAAGCGGCGCAGTTCCCGGGCATCCACCGCCATCGGCACTCCCGCCCGGGCGTTGTAACCGGCCAGCACCCGGTCATAATCTCCCAGGTTGGGCGTTGCGGACGCGCGCAGCGCGGGCATCCGCTCCGCCAGCGTTCCGAGCGGCCCGGCCTCGCATACGGTGAACGGGTTCCCGTTCTCCACCATCGGTTCGTCCGCGCGCACCGCTGCAAGGCTCGCCCGCAGCGCATCCGTTTGCCGCCGGTGCGCGGCGGGGGAGAGCATCGCGCTACGAAGCTCGCCGCTATAGAGCATGGGCCGCAGCAGCATGGGCGGCGCGTGGTTGGCATAATCCAAAGGCGTCGGGACCTGCCCGCCCAGGCGCTCGAAATCGGAGAGGGTAAGAATCGGTTTTGCCAGTGCCAGATCGTTCGCGAGAAAGTCGAAATCCCTGCGCTCGCTGAAGTGTTCCGGGGCCGTCATCAACACGATCACCGCGGGCCGCAGCCCCTGCTCGTGCGCCATCGCCGCCATCCGCTCCAGCAGAAACCAGTGCGCGCTCGGCACCCCGAGGTTCAGCGCGAAGTGCTCCCGCGCGTTCTTGTTGAAGGCATTAGCAAGAAAGCCCTCTCCCGCGAGAGAATTGCCGAACACCAGCACATTCGCTTTCGGGTGTAATTCGCACAGCTTCTTCCGGAAGAGCACTTGCGCGGAGCCGCTATCGATGGAAATCAGCTCCGTCGCGGCGGGGCTCCAAAACCACGCCACAGCCGCAACGCAGGCGGCGGCGAGGGCGAGATTGAGAATCCATCCGGGAACGAGCCGCTTTGCCATGCGCGTGAATCTCAGAGTCTACCAAACCGCTCGCGGCGGCTTACGGCATTCGGCGTAGCGGCATGCGTTAGAGCGGGGCGAGGAAGCGCGTGGCGGTGCCGGTCCACCAACCGGTGCTGGCCATGCGGCCGGAGCGCCCGTGAATCACGCGTGGGCGGATGAGCACCAGCACGTCGGAGTCTTCCTTGATGTTCGTTGTCTGGCGGAAGAGAGCGCCGATTCCCGGAACCTGGTTGAGCCCGGCGAGACCGCTCAGGTTCCGGGCTTCTTCCTTCCGCAGCAGCCCTGCAACGGCGATCCACTGGCCATCTTCCACCCGCAATCGTGTGGTGGTTTCGCGGTTGGAGAGCACCGGAATTCCGTTCGAACTCTCTCCCGTAAGCAGCGATACGCTCACCGCGAGATCCATCGTCACCGTCTCCCGCCACACCACGGGCTTCGCCTTCACCTGGAAGCCGATCTGCTTGAAATCCACCTGCGGAAAAAACACCGAAGAGCCCGGCCGCTGCGTGGGGCCGGAGAGAAAACTCGATTTCAGGATGGGGTATTCCTGCCCGAGGCTCAGCGTGCTCTCCTTGCCGGAACTCCCGCGGACTTCGGCCTTATAGATTGTCTTCGAATCGCTCCGGCTCATGAACGCAACCGCCTCCGCCGACGCGATCCCAATGCCGATGAGAGAAGAGCCTCCACCG
>JADYZL010000231.1 GCA_020853155.1 Bryobacterales bacterium | reverse complement strand
GCTATCCTGCGAAGAGACCAACCAGAACTGCGGAGAGGTGGCTGAGTGGTCGAAAGCAGCGGTTTGCTAAACCGTCGTACGGCTAAAACTGTACCGCGGGTTCGAATCCCGCCCTCTCCGCCATTTTTCCTCATCGATACGCAGCCCTTCAGCACTCCCGCGCGAACCGCATGCCGGCACCAGACAGCACCTCGAACGAAGCCATCGCCGCCCCTGTCCCAGAACCTCAGCCTTGGTGGCGCATTCACCGCCGCATCTACGATTGGGTGTTGAGTTGGGCCGATAGCCCCCACGGCGCGATCGCACTTTTCCTTTTGGCGTTCGCGGAATCCAGCTTTTTCCCCATTCCGCCGGATGTGCTGCTCATTGCCCTGGTGCTGGGCTCGCCCTCCACATGGTGGCGCAAGGCGGCTAATTGCACGATCGGCAGTGTGCTTGGCGGCGTGGCCGGTTACCTCATCGGCGTCTTTCTCATGGATAGCGTTGGCGTGAAGATCATCCAGCTCTACCACGCCGAGGCGTACTATCAGCAGGTCCAGGCCTGGTATCTGCAATATGACGTCTGGATCGTCTTCGTCGCCGCCTTCACGCCGATTCCCTACAAGGTG
The DNA here is from genome assembly GCA_020853155.1 of Bryobacterales bacterium. Taxonomy (GTDB): domain Bacteria; phylum Acidobacteriota; class Terriglobia; order Bryobacterales; family Bryobacteraceae; genus JACTMJ01. Next base: position 16,713 of record JADYZL010000231.1, on the reverse strand, counting down.
TTCACCATCGCTTCCGGCGCGTTCGATATGAACCTGCTGGGCTTCTGCGCGGTGAGCATCCTCGGGCGGGGCGCGCGCTTCTTCCTGGTGGCCGCGTTGCTGCGCGTCGCCGGGGAGCGTATGAAGCGCTTCATTGACCGCTACTTCGATCTGCTCGCAATCGCCTTCGTCCTCCTGCTTATCGGCGGTTTCGCCCTGATCAAGTACGTCGGATAATCCCTTTCTTGTCATCGGCTGCCCCGGAATGATAGAACGTTAAGCGTTCGCCGCATTGCTGAAACTCGTGGGAGGGCGCCGTCGTGAAGATCGCCGTTCTATTCTGCCTCTTGTCTATCTCGCTTTCTTTCTCCGTTCCCGCGCTTGCGCAGGCGAAGAGTCCGGCGCAATTGCTGCGGCAGCGCTACCTCAGCGAGACCACCGGCAAACTCCGGGAATACTATGTCTTTCTTCCGAAAGGCTATGCGGACGAACCCGCGAAGCGCTGGCCGATGCTGCTCTTTCTGCATGGCGCGGGGGAACGCGGCAACGGACGCGACGATCTCGAAAAGGTGCTGGTGCACGGCCCGCTGATGGAAGCCTGGATCCAGGGCCGCGATCTTCCCTTCGTGATAGTGGTTCCGCAAGCCCCATTCCCAGACGACCACAGGAACACGTCGGCGCTGCCCAAAGGCTACGGAGAAAAACGGGATGCCTCCGCCCCGCCACCGCCGCGAAACAACGCTCCGTTCGATACGAATCCGATCCCTTCGGATTGGGGCACACTGCGGGACCGCGGAGACGGCAGCGTCATCAATGCTTGGATTCGCATGGCGAGCGAACTCGAGTACATGGTGCGAATCACGGCCGCCGATTACCGCGTTGACCGCAAGCGCATCTCGATCTCGGGCCTCAGCATGGGCGGATTCGGCACGTTCGGCATCGCCGCGGCTCATCCGGAAATGTTCGCCGCAATCGCCCCCGTTTGTGGCGGCGGAGACCCGGCCACGCTCGACAAACTCGCCGCTTCGCAGCGCCCCATCTGGGTATTTCACGGCGGCCGCGATCGCGTGGTGGCCCCTATCGAAAGCCTTCAAATGGTGAACGCCCTGCTCGCGAAGGGCCACCGCAACGTGAAATTCACCGTGCAGGAAGACCTGGGCCACAACGTCTGGACCCGCGTCTACGAAGGCGAAGATTTTTACCGCTGGCTGCTGACGCAATCCCTGCCCTAAGCCGGGAACGTCCAGCCCAGTGCAACCCCCGCGCCGCTCATTCGGAGATTGCCCTTCCGCCGCGCTATCCTGGGCGATTGAACGCCGCTCGCATCCTTCTGCATGGCCTCTTCATCCTCGTGGGTGTCATCACGACGATGCTGGGGCCGTTGCTCCCTTCCCTGGCGCGGCGATGGGCGCTTTCCGATAGTGAAGCAGGCGCGCTCTTCACCGCGCAATTTCTTACCGCGGTCGCCACCTCGGTGCTCATGATGTACTTCATGCGGCGCTTTCGGGCATGGCGCCTCATGGTCACGGGCTACGTTCTATGCGGGATTGGCGTGCTCGGCCTCGCCTCGCCCACCTGGCACTGGGGCTTCTTCGGCGTCTGCGTTTGGGGCCTTGGCCTGGGGATGATCAATCCCGCCGCCAATCTCGCCGCGGCCACCCTAATGCCGGATAAGCCCGCTACCGGCATCAATCTGCTGAACTTCTTTTTCAGCATCGGCGCGACGCTCGCACCACCCGTCATCGCGGGGTTCGTGGATTTCGGCCTCGGCGCCCTCTTTCCGATTCTGGTGGCCGCCCTCACCCTCCTGGGAGCCGCGGCCGCCAGCCGGTATTTTGTGCCTGATTTCCAAGGCTCCTTCGCCGGAAACGCGCCCCAGGCGCACAAATTCTCCCGGCGGCTTCCATTCCTGCTGCTTTGCATGGTTCTCTTATTCGTTTATGTGGGCGTTGAGACCAGCGGCGGCGGCTGGGCCTCCACGTACTTGCAGCGCGTCGCTGGGGCCGATGCCGTTCTCGCCGCGAGCGCTTCCGCCGCGTTCTGGGGCGCGATTCTGGTGAGCAGGTTGAGCGCTGTTGGGGTCCTGCGTTACGCCAGCGTCCTGACGGTGCTCACGGGTAGCATCCTCTTGGTAATAACGGGCGGCGTACTCATGCTATTGCTTCCCTCCCCGCTCGCGGTCATCGCCTCCATCGCCATCATCGGCCTGGGGTGCGGGCCCATCTTCGCGAACACGCTTGCCTACTTCCTGGAGCACTATGGCAATGGCGCGGACCGGCTAAGCGGCCTGATGTTTGCCGCGGGTGGCACGGGCGGCGCGCTCATCCCGCTCTGGATCGGAGAAATTTCGGACGCCGCGGGCAGCCTCCGGCTCGGCTTAACCCTCATTCCCGCTTGCGCCCTCGCCATGCTGCTCCTTCTCGCCGCAGTCGCATATTCCCGGCCGAGCCGGAGCGGCCGCCCGAACGCTACCGGCACGCACGAAACGCTATAGCTTCTCTGCCTCCCGCTGAATGGTCTCCCAGGCGAGATCGATGTCCGCTTGCGTCGTGAACACATTCCCGATCGCCAGGCGAAGCGTGTAGAGATCGCCGAGCCGCGTCTGCGAAAGATACAACATCCCGCCTGTGTTCACCTCCGCAAGCAGCCTCGCGTTGGTTGCCTCGTCCGCCCGCAACCGGAAGCAGATTGTGGAAAACGGCGTGGGCGCGGTCACCTCGAAACGCGGATGCGCTGCGATGCGCGCGGCAAGTTCCTGCGCCATCCGGATGTGCCCTCGCAGGTTCTCCTCCATCTTCGCCCGGCCAAACGAACGCATCACAAACCAAAGCTTCAGGGAACGAAAGCGCCGCCCCAGCGGCACGCCGTAATCCATCAGATTCACCGCCCTCGGATGCTCCGCCGTTCGCAGATACTCGGGCACGAGCGAAAGCGCCTTTCGCAGGATCTCCGGATGCCGGATGTAGAACACGCTGAGATCGATGGGCGTGAACATCCACTTGTGAGGATTCAGCACGATCGAATCGGCCCGTTCCCAACCGTCGAAATAATGCCGCAACTCCGGGCAGATCGCGAGCGGGCCGGCGTACGCGGCATCCACGTGCAGCCAGACTCCGTGCCGCCGGCAGACGGCCGCGATCTCCGCGACCGGGTCCACGCTGGTAACGGACGTGGTGCCGATGGTGGCCGTCACGCAAAACGGCGTGTATCCCTGCCCCCGGTCCTCTACGATCCGGCGCTCCAACTCATCCGCGCGCATCCGGAACTCACCATCCACGGGAATCTTCCGGTGATGATGCCGGCCGATGCCGAGCGCCATCGCCGCCTTCTCCACGGAAGAGTGCGCATACTCGGAGGCGTAAGATACCAACCCTCGCGGCGCCCCTTCTTCGCGCGTCCCGGGCGCAATCTGTTCGCGTGCGGCAATCAGGGCGTGCAGCGTGCTCACGGATGCGGTATCGAAAATCTCGCCGAAGAACGCATCCGGCAAACCACACCACTCCCGCAGCCAGCCGAGCGTAGCCATTTCCAGTTCGGTGGCCGCCGGGTTACTCTGCCAGAGCATCCCGTTGGCATTGATCCCGGCTGTAAGCATCTCTCCGAGGATTCCCGCCGCCGAGGCGGAGACGGAGAAAAACGCGAAAAAGCGGGGGTGATTCCAATGCGTCAGCGCGGGCACGATCTGTTCGCGGAAATCCTTGAGGATGGCATCCATCCCCTCGCCCTCTACCGGACCGTGGGCGGGAAGCGCGTCAATCAGTTCCCCCGGCTGCCGGTTCGGCAGCACCGGATACTCCCGTTGCCCGGAGAGATAATCGGCGATCCAATCCACCACTTCGTGGCCATGCCTGCGAAACTCATCAGGTGTCAGGGAATCGCCCTGGCGGGAAACATCCTTCGCGTCGCTCATACTATTCATTGAGCGTATCAGGGTGGGAGTGCGGCGGCGCCGCCGCGATTGCCGGGCGGGATCCCGCTGGCGCGATAGGATATTCCTGATGTCTCATCCGCATGTGCCGCTCCATTTCGAGCGCCTTTCCCAAGACCGTCAGATTGAGCTGAGCCGGGAGTTCCTGGCCGTGATGCACACGCGCCGCTCCGTGCGCGAATTCTCCCCGGAACCCGTGCCGCTCGAACTGATTGAGAACGCGGTGAACGCCGCCGCGTCCGCTCCCTCCGGCGCGAACCAGCAGCCTTGGCGCTTCGTTGTCGTGCGGGATGCCGAGGTGAAGCGCCGCATTCGCGAAGCGGCCGAAGCCGAAGAGAAGAAGAACTACGAGCACCGTTTCCCCGGTGAGTGGCTGGACGTTCTCGCGCAGTTCGGCACGGATTGGCACAAGGAGTTTCTCGAGACCGCGCCGTACCTCATCGTGGTGTTCCGGATGGACTACGGCTTGCGCGAAGGCGATTCAGACGAACAGAAGCGCAAGCACTACTACGTGCAGGAAAGCGTGGGGATCGCGACCGGCTTTTTGCTCGCGGCCCTCCATTGGTGCGGGCTCGCCACGCTCACGCACACCCCCAGCCCAATGGGGTTTCTCTCGGAAATCCTCGAACGGCCAAAGAACGAGCGCCCTTATCTGTTGATCCCTGTCGGCTACCCTTCCACCGGCGCCACGGTCCCGGCGATCGAGAAAAAGGCACTCGATGAGGTGTTGGTGCTGCGCTAGTTTCCGGGCTCTCGCCGCTAATTGTTGCTTCCTGGGACAGACAACCCCGGTGCGCCGAATGGGTTCTCGATCTTCCAACTGTCAGGCGATTCCAACGCCCCGCGCTCCCTCAAGCCGCCGGATCGCGTCGGCAATAAACCTGTAGATGCGGTCGCTAAGCGCTGCTCGAACGCAACGGAGAACTCTCCGTGAGCTTCGATCACCCCATCCTCAAGCACGTGGATCCGGCAGCGGAACGGGAACACCGGGTGCGGGCGGAAGAGAAGGAACAGCCTAGGGTCAACGCCTCCCAGCGCATGAAAAACCGCTTCGTCTTCCGGACGAAATTGCATTGGCGCGCCAAACGTATCCGTGCGCCACCAGCCCAGTGCGGCGGATCCGCGGCCCGCTCCTCTCGCCGCAGTCTGCATCCGGTACTGAAGACCGGACAATTCGTCCGCAGCGAGCCGGTACGAAGGCCCCCACTCGTGAGAGATCTCGAAGGTCACGAAATCTTCGATGGTGATCGCGAGCGAATCGGCCGTCGTCACGTCCACTCGCCCTACGAGAACACCTCCGATCTCCATTCCACGCCGGGGCAAGGCGTTCAACGCCACCATGGCTTTACCGCGCATTCGACGGAATGCGGAGGCATCCACGGAAAGCGCCGGGAGGCCGGCGTCCGCAGCGCGCAAGGTCACCGGATCCGGGCGAGTAACGGCGCCACCAATGGGGTTGAATTGCATACGCATCCTCCAGGAGAGGTCTGCCCGAAGTATAGCCCCGCAATGCGTAAACCCTTCACGAACAAGCGTAAACTTCATTTACGTTTACACGAAAGTCACATCTGCTCTTAGATAATCGCCTGCGGTGGCGCGGGGTCTTCCGGGTTGCCCGCGCGCCGCAGCGGCACGAGGATCATCGCTGCCGCAAGCGCGCCGAGCACGCCCATCCCGAGCAGGATGGAAGGCTCCGCGAAGAAGGCCGGCATCGCTTGATCCGCGGGCTTGAAGAAGACGAACGTAGCCACTCCCAAGCCGGTCAACGCCTCCCCAGCGATCAACCCCGACGCCATCAGGATGCCGGCGTTCTCCACTCGGGCGGTCTGCGCGCCATTCAATGCGCGGCGCTTGGCCAGAGAATCCATCCCCCATCGAATGACGCCGCCCACAAAAATGGTGAGCGTGGTCTCGAATGGCAGGTACATCCCCACCGCGCACAGCATCGGGCTGCGCATGCGCAACATGATGAGCGCGATCCCCATCGCCATTCCGAAGACCACCAGCGGCCACGCCATGTCTCCACCCACAATTCCTTGCGCGAGCGACGCCATCAGTCCGGCTTGCGGCGCGGGCAATGCACGATCTCCAAACCCGATGCCCCCCGCTTTGATATTCCCTTCATGCAGCACCAACAGCGGGAAATACATCACAAGGGCGGATACCACCGCGGCCAGCATGTCGCCCGCCTGCATGCGGCTGGGCGTCGCTCCTAGAATGTGGCCCACCTTGAGATCCTGCAGCATCTCCCCCGCCACCGCGGATGAGACGCAGATCACCGCCGCGACGCCGAGCGTGGCGGCCACGCCGTCCAGCCCCGTGATCCCGATGGTCACCATCATCAGCGCCGCGATGAGCAGGGTGGAAAGCGTGAGGCCGGAGACCGGGTTATTGGACGACCCTATCAGCCCAACCAGATTGCCGGAAACCGCCGCGAAGAAGAAGCCGAGAATCAGCATGACGATGGCGGCCAGCGTTCCACCCAGCGGGGAATGCGAGAGAAACACGTAGAGGCCGATCATGCACAAGAGCCCTACCGCGAGACCGCCGAAGATCACTCTGGGGCTCAAGTCGTGGTCCAGCCGGGTATGTTTCGCGGCGCGCTGAGCGCTGCCCGCCTTGAGATCGCCCACCGCGCGCGCAATGCCGCTCCCCAGACTTGTTCGCATGCGGAAGAGCGTGTAAGCAGCGCCCACCAGCATGCCGCCAATCGCAATGGGTCGCACAATGTTCAGCCAGATCGCCACCGTAAGGCCTTCCCAGCCTTCCGCGCCTGCAGTGGCCGGAACATATTGCCGCAAGCTCGGCCCCATCACATACGTGAGCAGCGGCACCAGCAGTCCCCAGGCAAACACGCCGCCGGAAAAATTGAGGGCCGCCAATTCCGGACCGATCACATAGCCCACGCCCAGGTAGGCCGGACTCACCGATGGCGTGGTCAATGAGGTGACACCGCCCACCGGCACGGGCGTATTCGCGGTGGCCGCGCCCATGCGGATCCCCGAGCGCCCCAACTCCCCGATCGATACGAAAAACTCCCTGCCGATCGAGAACAGCTTAAACTCGCCCAGCGCATAGATAGCCGCACCCAACCCCATCGAGCCGAACAGCAGCTTCGCCGCACCACTCCCCCCTTGCCCGGCCTTATGAATCTCCGCCGCCGCCACGGATTCCGGGAACGGCAGTTCCGGGTCTTCCACCAGAATCTTGCGCAGCAGCACGATGAACAGAATGCCGATCACACCGCCTACCACCATGAACGCGGTCGATTGCAGGTACGCCGATTCGCTCGAAAACGAAGGCCACACCCCGGAGAGGATGAATGCCGGAATCGTGAAGATCGCGCCCGCCGCGATGGATTCCCCCGCCGAACCAGCGCTTCTCGCGATGTTCTCTTCGAGAATGGACGCCTTGCGAATCCGCAGGAGCGCCATCGCGATCACCGCGGCCGGATAGGTGGCGGCCACCGTCATTCCCGCTTTCAACCCGAGGTACGCATTGGCCGCCCCAAGGACGACGGAGATAATGACGCCCAGCAGCACCGCGCGCGGCGTGAACTCCCGCATCTTGTTTTCGGCGGCTACATACGGCCGGAACGAGGGATTGTTCATCTTGGAAGGATACTATCGCGGCGGCGCACCGCGTGAATCTGCCTCCGGCTGCGGCCAGGCGCGTCCTCTTCAAAGTCCTTGGTAGAAAGCGGATCCGGCAAAATCCTGGAGGAAGCGCGCGGGACTCAACGGCTCCTTCGGGAGCGCCTCCAAATAGCGATGTCCCGCTTCGAGCAGCGCCAGGTTCTCCGCCTTCGCTGCCGCCTCCTCGAGGCTGTCAAAGTAGAGTGGGTACTCCGGCCCGAGATACTCCATCACGGAAGGGAGCCGGCTCACAAGAAGTGGCGTATGCCGCGCAATGCACTCAAGAACGGCGTTGTTCGCCACGGCCCCGGCCAAATCGAGGAAGACAACGTGGCTGGCCAGTAGATCGTCATACGCATCGTTCGGCAGCCGGTCTAGCACCGTGCAATTCCACTCTCCGAACGGCGGCGCACCCGATACCCGTCTCTCCGCTTCCAAGGTTTTCCAGTAACGGGGCGCCTGGGCCGCATCGACGGGAATCAGCAGCCGTTTTCTCGATGGATCGATCGGCAGGAAATGAATGGAACTGAAGCGCCGCAGCCAACTGCCCACTTGTACGACGCCGCGCGCGGCGCTGCCTTCAAACGCCTCCCACTGGAAGTACTTGGGCGGCTTCGGGACGGGGTGCCGGAGCGGAAGTACGGGAAGGGGGAATTCCTCCCGCAGCCGCTCCGCCATCCATCGGGAAAAGGTAACCAGCCCCTTGCATTCCTTGAAGCTCTCGTTCCACTCGTCGAGGATCCGGACCTTCCGGATACTCTTGTGCGCCTCGGACCATTCCGGAATTTCCGGGGGGCAATGCACGAAGCCCACCCACGGCCGGCGGAACGGCAGCCAGCCTTCCGCGCGGGCCTTTTCCAGATCGCGCGCGAAGCTTCGCTCCACCGAACAATCGAGCAATATGCCCTCGCCGTCGTCACGGATCAACTCGCTCATCGCGGAGACGACGAACGGCCATCCGTTCCGGTGATGCGGGTAGATCACCTCCCGGTGAATCGTGAACTTTGGCTCAATCATTCCGATTAGTTTACACTTATGAGATTAAAATCTCTTCCATTGTTAACGGCAAGAATTCACCATCTCAGAGCCACCCGTGACAGTGCGCCACACAGCTTCATCGCCTCTTTCTTTGCCGGACTCTCCGCCGGGCGGCGGGCCACTTTCCTCCGCCTTCTCGGTGTACGGGTTCGAGTTTCGTCTCGCCGGCACGAGTGAACAGGCCATTGCCGGGATCGCCTCGGATTTCGCGTATTTCCAGGCGCCCGAATCAGTGGCGGGAAGCCCGCTCCCGTTCGTGCTCGAACTGAACGAGGGCGCGCCCAGCTACGAGGGGCTGCCCGTCTGCGATGCCTCTGCCTACACGCCCCGCAACGTGGTCTATCGCGCCCACGGACAACGCCTGCTCGATTACGGCGGCCGCGGCCTGGGGACTCTCGACGAATCCGCGCGGCGCTTCTCCATGACTAGCGAGGATGCGGATCTGGTGTACGAAGCCGCTTACCTCTTCCTGCTTTCACGCATCGGCGAACACTTGGACGCACAACGGCTGCACCGGCTGCACGCACTGGCGATGTCCTTCCGCGGCCGCTCGATCCTGGTGCTGCTACCGATGGGCGGCGGCAAGAGCACACTGGGCGCGGAACTGCTCAAGCACCCCGATACGCGCATCCTCTCCGACGATTCTCCGATCATTGCCCGGGATGCGAGCGCCCTTGCCTACCCGCTCCGGCTAGGCCTCCTCAAGGGGCGGGAAGGCGAGATCCCGCCCGAATACGTCCGGCTGATCCAGCGCATGGAGTTCGGCCCCAAGTTTCTGGTGGACTATTCCTACTTCGCCTCTCGCGTCACGGCGGAAGCGCAACCTGGTTTGCTGCTGCTCGGCCACCGGACGCTCAGCGCCACGCCCCGCCTCGAACCCGCGCCCTACAGGGCCGCCATGCGGGCGATGCTCCCTAACCTCATCGTGGGCCTTGGGCTCTTCCAGGGTCTGGAATTCGTCCTCGGCCGCAGCTACCGGGAGATCTGGAGCAAGCTGGGCATCGGGCTTTCGCGCCTGCGCAACGCGCACGCCCTTGCCCGGCACTCGCACTGCTACGACTTCCACATGGGCCGGGACCTCGGCGCGAATGCCGCCGCCGTGATCGCGCTCGCCGAGAAGACCTTCGCGGCCCAGCCATGACCGGCGCCGCTCCACCCGGCCCGCCCGGCCACGCCCGATTGCATACCGCTCTATACCGCGCGGCCGCATCCTGCATCTCCAACCGTTGCCTGGCCACGCCGGATATAGAGAGCATTTTCATCCGCCGCAGCGTCGCATCCGGAGAAGCTCAGTTCCCATGGAGCGATGTCGATCTCGGCATCGTGCTCTCCCGTTTCACGAACGAAGAGGAAGAGGGCCTCGCGCTCGAACGCCTATGGACGCGCTACAGGCTTGCCCATCTGCTCTTTCCGCGCTTGGGAGAAGCGGAAGTGCATGCGCGCGGAAGCATCGGAGAAAGTGCGATTGACGACCCTTACCGCGCCTCCATTGACCGTCGCGCGGCCATTCCGGTGCTGGGCGCGATCCCGCCCTTGCCACCTGTTCCGATTGGCGCTCGCGATGCCATCCGCCGCCTCGTCTTCTGGTTCGACAACTACGTGCCGCGCTCTCTGCGCCAGAAGAACCACCGCAATGCGCGCAAGTTCTCCATCGAGATCTGGAACGCCTGGCGCACGGCCTCTGGCGGCATCGCGGAGCCTTACCTCACCCGGCGGGAAGCGGAACACCACTGGCGCGAAAGCGGCGATGCCCCATTGCTCGCGCAGGCGGAGGAAAGTGCTGCGAGCGCCGTTCGCGTGTGCCTCACTCTGGCAAACCGCGCCCACCCGATTCTCCGCCCCGCGCTTCCCCGTCTCGCGAAGCTGGTTTCCGCCGAGGTCTCTTTTCTCCCTGGAACAGCCCCGCGGACCCTCCATCTATTGCCAGATCCCGAGGCCGAACTCCCAGGTGGCGCGCCACGCCCACGCGACTTTGTCATGACCCCGGAAACGCTGGATCTCTTCTTGAACACCCAGGACCCCTTCCTCTGGCACGGTCTGCCGGCCCAGGTGCAGGATTGCCTGGGAGGCCCCCCCTCCCACGAGGCTTGGCTCCACGCCTGCCGCCGCCTCGCCTCCGGCCAACGATTGCGCGTGGCGGGCTTCGTTGGGAAAGGAACGGGCCGCCACCACGCGCGTCTGCGCCACATCGAACGCATCCTCTCCCTTTTGGAGCGCAGCGTGGCGCCCTCCGCCGTAACCCTGGACGCAGAACCATCGTCCTCAGAAGTAGCGATCCCCAGCATCGGCGCGTACTATCGCGAATGCTATCCGGCACTGCTTCGTGAAGCCCTCTCGCTTCGCGCTCGCGCACAGGCGCTCTTCCCGGCATCCGCCACCGGCTCTCCCATCGGGTAGACCGGGCACTGGAATGACGCGGCGGGCTTGGCCCGCAAGGGATCCTGCCATGGCGGAACCCTTAGCGAAAGGAATATGATGTTCACTATGCCACCTATAACCAAACCGAACCGCAGACAATTCCTGACCAACAGCGGCCGCGCACTGGTAGCAGCGCCGTTCGTCGTCCGGAACCTGATTTCGGCGCCGCCTTCGGGCAAGCTCCGCCTTGCCGCCTTCGGTGGCGGGAATATGGCGTATGTCACGCTGCAGCAGATCTCCAGGCACAAGAACGTCAGCCTTGCCTGCGTCGCCGAAGTGGATTCCGAACGGCTCGGCCAACTGCGTAAGCTGGATCCGAACGTAAAGGTCTACCCGGATTGGCGCGAGATGCTTCGCGCGGAACGGAAGAACATCGACATGGCGTGCGTCGGGACGCCGGACCACATGCACGCGATGCAAGCGATGGCTTCGATGCGGCAGGGGCTCCCCGTCTACGTGCAGAAGCCACTCGCCCATGACATCTACGAAGTGCGCAAGCTCACCGAATACGCCCGCAAGAAGAATCTGGTCACCCAGATGGGAATCCAGATTCACTCGAGCAAGGAATACAACACCGCGATCAAACTGGTGCAGGACGGCGCGATCGGGAAGATCAAGGAAGTCCACGCCTGGAGCAGCAAGAAATGGGGCGACATGGACCCATTCCCCGGCGGCAGCGATCCAGTGCCGGAGACCCTCAAATGGGATCTCTGGTTAGGGAACGCGGCGGCGCGCCCCTACATCAAGGACTACTACACCCCCGGCAACTGGCGGAAGCGCGTCGATTTCGGCACCGCCACCTTCGGCGACATGGGCTGCCACATCTACGACCCCGTCTTCTCCGCGCTCGGCTTGAGCGCGCCCATCTCCGTGAGAAGCGAAGGCGCCCCGCCGAACGAACACAACTGGCCCATCAATTCCGTCATTCACTATAGCTTCCCCGGCACACAATATACCGAGGGAAAAACCGTGAATATCACCTGGTATGACGGTGACGCGAAGCCCCCGCAAGAGGTGCTCACCCGCGCCGGCGTGGAGCGGCTCCCACGAGAAGGTTCCATCTTCTTCGGAACCAAGGGCAACATGGTGCTGCCTCACATCGGAATGCCGCGGCTGCTGCCGGAAGCGGATTTCGCCGATTTCAAGATGCCGGAGATTGAGCCGAAGAATCACTACTTCCAGTTCGTGGACGCGATCCTCGGAACCACGCAGACTTCGACCAAGTTCGATTACTCCGGTCCGCTCACCGAGACCGTGCTGCTTGGGCCGCTGGCGCAGCACTTCCCAAAGGCGACCCTCGAATGGGATTCCCGGAAAATGCGCGTTCGCAATATGAAAGAAGCGAACAAGTACGTGCGCCGCAAGTACCGCAAGGGTTGGGACGAAAAAGGCCTATAACCTCAGTCCGGCATCGATCCTGGATTCCAAGAAACGGGCTTCCCTCACGGGAGGCCCGTTTTTATTCATCGTCCGCCAGCCAGTGCGTGACGGCGGGGGGCTTGGGGCCGTTGTGATAATGACGCACCGCGTCTTCGAGCGCTTTATCGGCCATGGTCACCCGCAAGTGCTGCCGCATGTGTTCCGCCCAACTCTCCACCAGAAAGCTTTCGAGATAGCGGCCCGGGTTCGCGGGGTCTTCGAACAGACCCCATCGAATCGCGCCATCGCGGCGCCGGATCGATTCCAATTGCCGCATGGCGCGAAGGAACGGCTCCCGGCGATCGCGGCGGATACAGTATTCCGTGGTCACGAGCACCGGGCCGCGATCCGCTTCGAACGGCTCCACCACCACCGGCTCCGGCCAGTGCTGAGAGGGGCTCATATCTTGTTCCGGCTCGCTTTCGAGTTTCCATCGGCGGGCAAAGGGAACCATCACCGCCACCGACACCGCGGCGGCGAGCAGCGAATGGCGCGTGCTCACGTGTTCGGCGACGGATCCCCAGAGCGTGCTCCCGAGCGCCAGGCCACCCTGGAACAGGAAGATATAAACGGAAAGCCCCCTCGCCCTCACCCAGGAAGGTAGCGCTTGCTGCGCCACCGTGTTGAAGCTCGAAGTAATCGTAATCCAGCACGCGCCGCCCAGCAGCAGAGAGAGGATAATGGCGGCGAAGTTCGAGAAATAGAAGAGCCCCAGATTCGCGAGGCCGAATGCGACAATCGCTGAGCCAACGAGGCGCTCCACGCCGAGCACGGATCGCAGGCGCGGCAGCAGCGCGGCCACCGCCACGGAGCCCGCGCCCAGCGCCCCGAGCATGATGCCATATCCGGTGCTGCCACTCGCCAGATCCTCCTTCGCAAGCAGCGGCAGCAAGCTCCAAAGCGCGCTCGCCGGAATCACAAAGAGAAACGTGCGCAGAAAAACACCGTGCAGTTCCGGCGCGTATCGCACGTAGCGCACGCCTGCCATGACGGCGTTCACCACGCGCTCGCTCTTGTCGCGCGGGCCGATTGCCTCCCGCTTCCAGCCATAGACGACGGCGACGACGCCGACGAAGGAAATCGCGTTTACGGTGAAGGCTGCCGCCGGGTTCACGAACGAGATCAGAAGCCCGCCCAGCGCGGGGCCGATCGCCCGCGAGATATTGAAGCCCATCGAATTGAGCGCAATCGCGGAAGCCAACTGCGGGCGCGGCACCAGTTCCGGCATGATCGCCTGCCAGGCCGGCGCGTTCACGGTGGCGCCCGCGCCCAGCACGAAGGTCAGGAACAGCAGCAGGTTCGGGCCCGTGAAGCCGAACCAGGTGCTGAAGGCAAGCAGCCCGGCGGCAACCGTCATCCAGGCCTGCGTCACCAGAAGCACTTTCCGGCGATCGAAGATGTCCGCGATAGCCCCCGCGGGAAGCCCGATCAGGAGCACCGGCAGATAGGTGGCCGTCTGCACCAGCGCCACATAGAGCGGCGATGGCGTGAGCGAGGTCATCAGCCAAGCCGCCCCTACGTTCTGCATCCAGGTGCCGATATTGGAGCCCAGAGATGCGAGCCACAGCGCCCGAAACACCGGCTGGCTAAGCGGCGCCCACGCACTCGGGGACGCGCCGCCGCGAATTTCGGAGCACGAGTCAGACACAGTACAAAACCATCCTCGCATAGCACGCATAGCGGAGGAATGAGACACCGCCACCGCGTTCGAGGATCGCGTTCTTGATCTAACCCAGGCGTCCGTTCGCGCAGTGCTCCCGAGCGCTCGCAAGCCAGCCGCGCATGAAACTTTCGCGCTGAAGGCGACCCCGCGCCGCGAGTTAGAACGCGGAAGCGGGTTCTGCTGTTTCGCGCCAACCTTCACGCGCGGGCGGGGACGAATGCCGCCCTAGCTCGCGTATCCACCGGCGATGTAGCTATGCAGGTGGGAGATGGTCTCCTTCTGCTCCACCACGGTCCACTTGATGAGATCGCTCAGGGAAACAATTCCCACAACATCCCCGCGATCAATCACAAGCACATAACGCTCCTGGCTCTCGGTGAGCGACACCATGCAATCCGCGACGGTGTCGTCGAGCGCGGCAAGAGCCGTCACCTCGGCCAGAATATCGCGCACGGCCGTCTGCTGCGAGTGGCGGCCCTTCAGGATGACTTTCCTCGTGTAATCGCGTTCCGAGATGATTCCGAGGAGTTTGCCATCCTCAAGCACGACCAGCGCGCCGATGCCGCATTCGGCCATCCGGCTGATCGCTTCAAACACGGTGGCGTCAGGGCCGATGGTATGGACCGCCCACCCTTTGCTATCTAGCAAGGCGCGGACAGAGGCTTTGGAGTCTGATAAATGGGACATCGGTACAACCTCCTGGTCCTGAGATTGTATGCGAAGTTCTCTCCTGAAGAAAGCCTCATTTTTCGCGAATGCAATTTCTTCGCGAGGGTCTACACCATATCCCCTGGATTATGGTTTGGCTACGCAGGCCTCCAGGCTCTGGATATTCTTGCGGGCGAAGGCCGCTTCTTCGAGGTCGGGGTTGAGATCGAGCATCGTTTGAAACTGCTCGATGGCGGGCGCGCAAAGCTGGCGGTCATTGTTGGCCACGGCCTGGTGGGCGTAGCTCAGGCCGAGCACGTAGTGTGTGAAGGCATCCTCGGAATCGTAGCGCAGGGCTTCGCGGCAGGCTTCGATGGCTTGCCCGTACTGGTTCAGCTTGCGGTTGGAATCGCAGATCCCGAACCACGCCAGGCTCCGCAGGTCCTTCCAGATATCCTGCTGCGAAGCACGGTTCTTCTTACCCATGCCAACCAGAAAGCCCAACACGTAGTAATTCAGATTCCCGGCAAGTTTGCTGTTGAAATCCGAGAGGCGGAGATACTGCTGGTAGGAGCTAATGGCGTCTTTGTAATCGCCGCTCATGCGCTGGCCTTCGGCGAGCCAGAAATGCGCCTCGCCATTCTCCGGCGTCAGGTCGATGGCCTTCTCCGCGGAGCGGATGCCATCGGCGTAAATCTCCTTGCGGCAATAGGCCTGCGCCTGCAGGTACCAGGCCATGGCGTTCGATTTGTCGCGGTTCGTCACCAGGTTGAGTTGCCGGATCGCTTCGTCAAGATCGCCCACGTCCAGCAGCATGCCGGCAAAGCTGGCGCGGGCCTCCATAAAATCCGGGTCGATCTCAATCGCTTTCTCAAAATAGCGCCGCGCGTTCGCCTGGTCGAAAAGCGCGTTATAGGCGCGGGCCAGATAGAGCGAGGCCTTGCTGTACTTGGGGTCCAGCAGCAGAGCGCTTTGAAAATCCGCCACCGCCGCCCGGTAGTTCTTCGCGTAACCTTTGTTGTATTTCACCAAGCCATCGTCGAACTTCTCCTCCGCCGCGCGGTTGCGCTGCCGGGGTATCAGGATCTTGATGGTGACCGTTTTTTCCTGGCCCGGATACACCACCTCCTCCCGCGGGCCGTCCGGCTCATACCCCATCTTGACCGCCTTCACCGTGTGGATGCCCGGCGTGAGGCCCGGGATCCGCAGCGGATTTGCTTTATCCACAACGCCCACGCTCTTCCCGTTCACGAAGACTTCCACGCCATCGCGGTTCGATTCGAAAATCAGCGCGCCGAACTTCGGGGCGGGCGCCTCGCCGAGCGCCTTGTTCGAGGGGATGTAGGCGAGCAGCATGTCCTTGTCGAAGCTGCTGCGGTCCGCCGTGGGATTCTGCTCTCCGCCCGTGGCTTCGCGAACATTGCGCCGGACGTACTCGGCCAGCTCATCGGCGGTCACGATGCTATCGGTATTCTCGTCCGCCGAGCCTTCGAGGCCCTTCACGACGTAGTAGGTAAACACGCCGTGTCCACCGCCCCAATCCGGGCTTTCAAAGCTCCGTTCGCGATCCCGGCTGGCGGTGAGCGAGAAGAGCGATTGCGAGAGGTTCACGAGGCGCGAATTCAGTTGCGCGCTATCCTCCGGCGCGATGATGCCGCTGTGGCAGCTATCCGTGAGCAGCACCTTCCAGCGCGCCTTGATCTTGCCGCCGATCACTTCGCCAAGGCTCTGCATCGGGTAGCCAAACTTCGCGGGATCCTGCATGGAAAAGTCATACGGCGCAAGGTAACCGGCGCCCTTATAGAGAAAGCCATGCCCGGCGAAGTAGATCAGTACGCGATCTTCCGGCTTGGCCACCGAGGGCAGCCACTCTTCGAGTTCGCGCGTGATGTTCTCCTTGGTGGCCTGTTCGCCTATCAGCCGGTGGACGTTCTCCGCCCGGAAGTTTCCGCCTTCGGGGCTGATCAGAACCGAGTAAATGGATT
>JADYZL010000230.1 GCA_020853155.1 Bryobacterales bacterium | reverse complement strand
GCCGGACCTATCCCCTTGGTGTATTGAAGGGGGGTGTGGAAATCCAGCGTGGGGGTGGCAGGCACGAGACTACTAAGCAGTGTAACGCGGCCCGGCGGCGGCTCACCGATGTGGCCCGGAAATCCGGCTCCAACGAGGCCCTGCGCTACACTTGAAGCTTATGCCTCGAGTCCGCTTTGCTCCTTCGCCCACCGGTTTCTTGCACATCGGCAGCGCCCGCACCTTCATCTTCAACTGGCTCTATGCCCGCAAAGAAAACGGCACGATGATCCTGCGCATCGACGATACTGACGTCGAGCGGAACACGGAAGCCTCCATGCAATCGATCTTCGAAGGGTTGCGCTGGCTGGGCCTCGATTGGGATGAGCAGTATGCGCAATCCGAGCGCATCGAACTACACAGGAAGGCGGCCTGGGAGATTTTCGAGAAGGGGCTGGCCTACCGCGACTTCACGCCGATGGAGAAAACGGAAGAGGAACGAGACCCCGCCGAGGGGCCTTGGTTGTTCCATGCGGAAATGCGCAACCTAAGCCGCGAAGAGAGCGACCGGCGTGCCGCTGCCGGTGAACCGTTCGTCCTGCGCTTCCGCGTCCCCAGGGAACAGAATCATTGGGTAGGCTTCAAAGACCTCGTCTACCGCAAACAGGCAAAGAAGGCCGACGACATCGAGGATTTCGCCCTGCTGCGCAGCAACGGGCTGCCTACCTATCACATGGCGAGCTGCGCCGACGACCTGGATATCCGCATCTCGCACATCATCCGCGGGCAGGATCACCTCTCGAACACCTTCAAGCACATCCTGATTTTTGAAGCGCTCGGCGGGCCGGTGCCGGAATTCGCGCACCTCCCGCTCCTGATTGCGCCGGATGGCTCGAAACTCTCGAAGCGGAAGCACGGGCCGGTGGTGAGCGTCACTACTTATCGGGATGCCGGGTTCGTCGCCGAAGCCTACATCAATTTCCTCTGTCTGCTGGGCTGGAACCCCAAGAACAACCAGGAATTCCTGCAGATTGATGAGGTGCGGGACAAATTCAGCTTCGAGGGCGTGAACCGCAGCAACGCGACCGTGAACTTCAGCGAAGAAAACCCGATCGACCCGAAAGCGCTTTGGCTAAATACGCAGCACTTGCGCACCATGCCGGTGGCTCGGCTGGCGCCGCGCGTCCGCGAGCTAATGGAACGCGCGGGCATCGAGGCGCCGGCGGACGAGGCGCGCTTCGAGGAGATTGTCGATATCATCCGTTCGCGCTATCAGGTGCTCGGCGATTTTTCCGAAAAGGGCCGGGCCTACTTCGGCGACAGCTACGAAACGACGCCCGAAGCACTTGAGAATTTGGACAAGCCGCAAGCGCGAGACTTGCTCAAGGAGCTGGGGCGCCGGCTGGCATCGAGCGGCGATTTCAGCGAAACGCACATCGAAGAGGTCTTGCGCGCGGTTGCCGAAGAAAACGGGGTGAAAGCGGGTTTGCTGATCAATGGCAGCCGCGCCGCGCTTACCGGGCAAACCGTGGGGCCGGGCGCTTTCGCCGTCTTCACTGCCGTGGGGCGGGAGCGGGCGCTCGCGCGCCTCGCGGCGCTCTAAACGGGAGCCCAGCGCTCAGCGGTAATTGGTGAACTGCAGCGCCACTCCGAAATCCGTGCTCTTGACGAGCTGAATGACGTCCTGCAGCAGGTCCCGGCTCTTTGAGGCCACCCGTACGTAATCTCCCATGATGGAAGACGTCACCTTGATTTTCGAATCCTTGATCGCTTTGACGATCTCCTTGGCCTTCTCCGTGGCGAGGCCTTGCTGCAGCTTCACTTCCATGCGGACGCTCTGTCCGGCGGCGGGCTGCGCTTCGCCGTATTCAAAGTTCTTGAGCGGCACCTGACGCTTCACCAGTTTCGCTTCGAGAATATCGATCACCGCCTTGAGTTGAAACTCATCGGCGCTTGCGAGCACCAGCACATTATCCTTCTCCCGCAGCTCAATCGAAGACCGCGAATTCTTGAGATCAAACCGCGTCGTGATTTCCTTGAGCGCCTGCTGGATGGCGTTGTGAACCTCGGGAATCTCGACCTTCGAGACAATATCAAAGCTGTTGTCGGCCACAATAGCCTCCTCTCCATGATGCAATTCAGTGGAAGAAACCAGCCGCCGCTACGCATGAAAGGTGCGCCGCACGTGTGCGCGCGAGTCCACGGGCGTGGCGTTCCTCACGCTTGCCGGCAGTTTCCGCTGCCACAAAGCCTAATGATCGCCGTTGACCGGCACCTTCTCCGCGTAGCGCGATTCGAGGGCTAGCAGCACGCAGCGCGAGACTTCCTCGACGATCGCGGGCATGGCTGCCGAGACGGCAATCTCCACCACCGCCCGCACCTCTTCCTCATCGAGGCGAACGCCGGCTTCGCTCAGGGAAATCGCCACCGCCTGCCGGGCGCTGTCGAGGGCCGCAGTCACGGATTCCGCCCCAACCGGAGCGGCAACATCCGCCTCGGGCTCCTCTTCCACGCGCGGCTCCACATGGGAGGCTTCGAGCGCGGCCTCTTCGTCCATGGTCTCGCCGAGCGTTTCGAGCAGCGACGGGCGCCCTTGCCGCCCCTTACGGGTTCGCATCAACAGAAACTCTTCTTCATCCCCAGCGCCGTCCGCTTCATCCGCGGCCAATTCCAGCGAGGGCGCGGTAGCGGCCATGCCCGCTTCTTCAGCCGGTTCGGGCTCGGGCTCGGGCTGCGATGTTTCCGTGGGTACCGGCGCATCCATCACGGGAGCTTCGGCGGCAGCGGCGGCTTTCGCGAACGTCGCCGTTACCGAAGGTTCCACACCTCCGTCGGCAGCCGCTTTTTCAAACTCCTCCAATTGCTCCAACAGGCTCTTGCGGGGCGGGCGGGCGGGTTCCGCCGGAGCGCTCGCTGCCGCTTCTTCCGCTGGAGCGGACACCGGCTGAATCCGCGGGCCGCGCGCCTCGGACTTTGCGGCGGTATTCGCGGGTTCCGCCTGCCGGGCATCGGTCGAAGGCTGGGGTGCATAGCGCAGTCGGGCCACCGGGTTGTTCCGCAGGCTCAAATCCTCCGGCTCCTCTTCGACCCGGCGAATCAACTGAGGATTGCTGAGACGCCCGGCAGTTTCCTCCACGCCTTCCACGCTACTCACGGGCTCCGGCGCGGGCTCGCGCTTTGCTTCAACTTCGGGTGCGTCTTCCACCGCGGTGTCCGCGTAACTTCCGGAATCGTGCTGTTGCAGCCAGGCTTGCAATGCGGAGACCGGCTTCTCACTGGAAGATTCCTCTTCATCGGCGTCGGCGGACGGAGCATCTGGTTTTGCCGCGGTTGGCTCGTCGTTGTAGGAGAGGCCCAGGGAGGTCGTGTCGGTCCGCTTCTTCTTGTCGGAACCGCCAATCAGGTCTTTGAGAGATTTAAGCATCACCGATGCCTCAAAAGGTTTCTTAAGCTGGCCATCCGCACCCGCCTTGT
>JADYZL010000229.1 GCA_020853155.1 Bryobacterales bacterium | reverse complement strand
TATGGGAAAGGTCTTCCACTATCGCGTGCTCCTCTGGTTGGCGTAAGGTTGATATCCAGTGTATGCGAGGCGGAGTGCTGCCTGGCGCGGCTTTCGCGAAACCGCCGCTGCGGGTGTAACATCCTAGAGAGAGGAGGCCCGGTAACGCAATGGCCCCACCCTCGGACCGTTTCCCATCCGTCCCCAGTTCGCACCCGATTCTCGCGCATTGCGCTTCCGAGGTGGAAGCCCGCCAGATTGAAGATCTCATGCGCGATTCTGGCCTCTCCTGCATCCGTATCGATCGCGAATCCGCGTCGCTTCGAACGGGCCATCCGGTTGCCGAAGCGGCTATCATCCTCGTGAGCCGCGAAGACTATGCAAGGGCCCGCCAGCTTCTCGCGAGATCCGGCCTCCCCGCTGCCGCGCGGGAACAGCCCGAATCCGCTTAGCCGTTCGCCGTGGCCGCCTCCCGCTAAGGCGCAAGGTACGTGGTCTTCACCGTGGTGTAAAATTCCCGCGCGTACCCGCCTTGCTCACGCGGACCATAACTCGACGCTTTCCTTCCCCCGAACGGCACGTGATAGTCGACGCCCGCCGTGGGCAGGTTCACCATCACCATGCCGGCTTCGGCATGCCGCTGGAAGTGGCTCGCGTACTTTAGGGATTGGGTACAGATTCCCGCGCAAAGCCCGAACTCGGTGTCGTTGGCGACGGCAAGCGCCTCTTCGTAATCCTTCACGCGAATCACACTCGCGCTTGGCCCGAAGATCTCTTCCCGGTTGATTCGCATGGCATTCGTCGTGTTTAGGAACAAAGCGGGCTCCAGATAGAACCCCTTCGTTTCCCTGGCGAGCAGCCGACCACCGGCCACCTCCGCGTTCTCCTGTCTCGCGAGGTCCGTGTAGTAGAGGTCCTGGCGCAGTTGAGAATCGTCCACGACGGGACCAATCTGCGTTTCCGGATTCAGCGCATGGCCCACCACCAGTTTCGCGGCCGCCTCCTTCATCGCTTCGGTGAAGGCATCATGGATGCCCGCGGTCACAACCAGCCGGCTCGACGCCGTGCATCGCTGCCCGGTGGAGAAATACGCGCCATTTACCGCCGCGTTCACCGCCACCGTGAGGTCCGCGTCGTCCAGAACCACCAGCGGATTCTTGCCACCCATCTCCAGTTGCAGCTTCTTGCCAAGTTCCGCGCAGCGGACCGCGATCTTGCGCCCCGTGGCCACGGAACCCGTGAACGAGATCGCATGAATCCTGGGCGATTCCACGATGGCCTCTCCCACCACCGAACCGCGCCCCATCACCAGATTGAATACGCCCTTCGGGATTCCTGCCTGGTGAAGCAGATCGGCGATCGCCCAGGCACAGCCCGGCACAAGGTCGGCTGGTTTAAACACCACGCAATTACCGAACGCCAACGCCGGGGCAATCTTCCAAGCCGGGATGGCGATGGGGAAATTCCAGGGTGTGATGATCCCCACAACACCCACCGGTTCCCGCGTGATCTCCACCTCGACGCCCGGCCTCACGGAACTCATCTTTTCGCCGTGGATGCGCAAGGCCTCGCCCGCGAAGTACTTGAAAATCTGCCCGGCACGGCCCGCTTCCCCAACCGCCTCCGGCAGAGTCTTCCCTTCTTCGCGGGCAAGCAGCCGACCGAACTCCTCCTTGCGGGCCAGGATGGCCGTGCCCACTTTGTCGAGGATGTCCGCACGCTGTTGAATGGAGGAAATAGACCAGGATGGGAATGCCGTGGCTGCCGCTTCCATCGCAAGCCCTGCCGCTTTCGCATCGGCGCGCGCATACTCTCCAATCACGTCGCTGAGATCGGAAGGATTCACGTTCGATTGAAACTCTCCCGAATCAGTCCATTCTCCGGCGATCAGGTTCTGGAACTTTTCCATGGTCTTCTTCTAGCTCCTTGCGAGATCCGCTATCTCTTCGCAGTCTATCGAGTGTCCGTCTCCGGAGGCTATCCCAAGTCGGCAGTTCCCGGTCGCCAATCCGCGCCGGATCGAGTTCGGCCATGTTTTCCTGGGAGGCCCGTTTGTGAGGGCCGTACCGCATTCCACGAAGGTTCGTACCGATTCAAGCGAATTGCCACGATTCTTCCCGAAGAGTTCGATATAGTCGAAAACGAAAGACTCCACCGAAACCCTTCTGCCATGCGGATGCCCAGCTATCTTTCCCATCCCGCCGTGCTCGCGCTCATCCTATTTCTTTCACTCACGATTGGCCTCGCGGCCCAAAGTGCATCACCACCCCGCGACGCTGCCTTCTTCGAGGATTCGCCCGCCTGGAAGCCTCTGTTCGATGGGCACGGCCTGGGCGCGTGGCGATTTCTGCACGATAAGGAAATCGATCCCCGCTTCTGGCGCGTGGAGAATGGCCTGTTGCGCACACTACCGGGCGGCCCGTGGGGAGCCGACATCATCACGCGGGACACGTTCAACAATTTCGCCTTCTGCGCGGAATGGAAGGTGGCGCCCGGCGGCAACTCCGGCATTCTTTATAACGTGCGTGAAGATCAGTGGCGCGGGCAGACAACGCTTCCGGGCAGAGTGCGAAACGCGGAACTGGCGATGGCCGGCGGCATCCTGCTGGGGCTCGTGCTGCTCTTCCTGCGGCGTGGCTTTTTGAAGCTCGATCTCGTGCGAGGCCTCGTCCTCGGGCTTCTCGTAGCCGGGGTGGCGCACTTCGCCGGACCTTTTCTGAAGCTACTCGCCTATGACCACTACATGCGCAATTGGAAAGCGGCCGGTCTTGAAATGCAGATCTCCGACGATGGCCACTTCACCGGGAGCTTGGAAGACGCCATTCATAGCGATGGCGCACTCTATGACATCTTCGCTCCCACTTCCATTGAAGGCCGGCCCGCCGGGGAATGGAACGAAAGCTGCATCATGGTGGACGGCCAGATCGTCGAACACTGGATGAATGGAGTGCGGATTCTGCGCTACCGGATGGATTCCCCGGAGTTCGCGCAGGCGGTCGCCCGCAGCAATTACCGGAGCATCGCGGGCATCACTCGTAAGCAGCCCATGCGGGTGGCTGTGCAAAACCACGATGGACAGGAGACCTGGTTCCGCAAGCTGCGCGTGCGCCGCTTCTAACCGCGCTTGCCGGCGAGGGCGATCAAGCGGTCTTCAAATCGGAAGTCAATCTCCGTGCGGCGCGCCCCGGATTCAAGGTAGGCAGCGAACGTCTGCTCCAGACCTTCGGCAAACGGGATCGGCTCAAAATGCAGCCGGTCTTGCGCTTTCGCGATCTTCGTTGTGATGGGTGGCATATCGAAGTAGAAGCCGAAATAAAGTGGCTCCTGCATCTGCCGGCCCCCTTCCCGCGCAATTACGTCGCGGGGCACAAAAACGATCTCCGGAGTCTTCCCCGCCGCTGCCGCCAGCGCTTCCACCACTTCGAGTTGCGTCACCGGTTCGGCTTGCGCCACATTGAACGCCTCTCCCACGGCGGAGGGTTCCTCCATCGCGCGGATGCAACAGGTCACGAGATCCTGTACGTGGACGAACTGCATCAGGCGGCTGCCGTCGCCGGGCATCACGATCGGGCGATCCAGCAGCAGACGATCCCAGAAGAACGCTTCCCGGTAGAATGGATTCCCCGGTCCGTAAATATACGGCGGGCGGAAGGTCACGATCGGGAATCCGCTCTTCTGATGCATCCGGAAGAGGGCGCGCTCGCTCAGCGCCTTGTTGCGGGCATAGACGTCCGGACAGTCCGCCGGGGCGAGCGGGTCGCTTTCGATGTGGTCGAGCCCTTCGAAGTAGGCCGCGACGCTGGACATGAAGACGTAGCGGTGGAGGCGGTCCGGCTGCGTGGCCGGCACGCAGCCCCGAACCTGTTCGGCTGTGGTGCCACGCTCCCAGTCGTAGACGTTGTCGAAAACCACATCGAAGCGCGCATCGCCGACCGCCGCCTTCACCGCCTCGGGGTCATTGCGGTCCGCTTGCAGATTCTGGACGTGGGGGCCGTAGGGGTGGCTATCGCGCCGGTGCAGGATGCTCAGTTCATGTCCCTGCTCGAGCAACTGATTCACGAGCAACCGTCCGATGAAGAGGTTGCCGCCAATAACGAGGATTCTCATGATGACGGGAGCGGGCGGAAGCGAATGGCCCCCGCCCGTCCATGCCTAATCGTAGTACTCAAGCCCGAGGTGCGTGATGAGATTCTCGCCCTTCATCCAGCGAAGCGTGTTCTTCAGCTTCATGAGTTGGATGAAGATGTCGTGCTCCG
>JADYZL010000228.1 GCA_020853155.1 Bryobacterales bacterium | reverse complement strand
TCGTAGACCGGAGCCAGCACGGAGATCATGTTCTGCCGGAGGCGGACCGTCCGGCGCTGGCCACTTTCGAGGACAGCCTTCATTTCCTCGGGCATCGGTTGGTGAAGATCGCCCCACTTCCAGAACTGGCTCATCTCGTGAACGTTCCGGATCGCTACATGGACTCGATCCGGCATGCCGGTAACCGGAAGCCAGAGATTCACATCACATTCCCCCGGGCACAGGCGCGCAAGACGGATGAGTGTTTTCTTCGTGGCTACAAATGCCTCGTGATCGACATCGTAATTGTCCGCCGCCGCCCAGCGGTCGCGCGGATTCTTCGCGAGCATCATCGCCACCGAACGCGGGGTCTGGATGCCGCGCGCGACATCGCCGTCCACCATCGCGGTGGCCGTCTTCGCCACTTGATCGAGTTCCATCGCCAGCGGGTCCTGAGCTTGCCCGAGCGCGGTCAGCAAAAGAAACAAGATCACGATCGTCATGGGCGATGCTCCCCGATGCTGGTGTAAATGTAGTCGCGGACCCGGTCCCAGGCAGCCGCGTCGAGACCCGCTCCGAACCGCGCATCCTCCGGCACTGCTTCGCCGATCGTCACGTTGTCCCAAGTGAGCGGATCCGTATCCGCAAGCTTCGGGCGAGGGCTTCTCCAGTCCGAAGGGGAAGTCGCGTTGAACCGCTTCGCCACCTTGGCGCGAAGCGCGGTCAGACCGGCGGAGGATTGGAGCGTTTCGAGCAGCGCCAGATCCTGCACGGCGTTGCGTTGCAGTTTCAACCTCGCCGAAGCCAGCGGCCCATCGATGCCAAAGCGTCCCCCTGGATAGACCAGCGTCTCGCCCCCGCCTCCGAAACGGAACCAGGGATCGGGCCCAGGGCTCACTGTCTGCCAGCGGACGAATCCATCGACGCCCAGCATCCACGGCCACAATAGGTCCAGCGTGATGTGCGAGGCTGGCTCGTCAACCCGCGGCGTACCGCCATAAGTCCAGACCGTGTCGCCTCGCGCCTTAAGGATGGGTGCATTCTCCGCATACCAGGTAAACATGCCATTGCCCAGCACCCATAGATTGATCACGCCCGCCTGGAGGGTAAACTGTTTTTCCATTTGCCAACTGGCATCCGTGCGGTAGGCCCATTTCACGGGGGAATCCTCCGGCATTGCCAGCTTCATCAGCCGCTGATACTCGACGAACCTGGGCAGATCGTTCAAAAACCGGGTCTCGTCCCCATCCCATTCGAACGCTTTGTAGCGCTTCTTGTGGTTGAAGAACAATTCGAGGGTGGTGCGGGTCCAGCCCTTCTCGCGGAAGTGCGCCTCCATCTCCCGCATCACATTGACGAATTCGCGTTCGTAACCCGGCTGGCCCCACCACAGATAGGATGCCGGCCATTCCGGATTCACGGGCAAATATACATACGGAATCGGCCGTGCGCCGCGATGCGTATCCCGGAAAGCGCTGCCGTCGAACAGCGGTCCATAGTGTTTATCGAAAAGCGTCCAATCCGCGACGCGCTTGCTCTTCCCGCTGCCCTCGAGCCGTGGCGCGAACTCGGGCCCGGTCTTGCCACCGTGTCCATAGCCCAACTGGTGGTAGATGCCCCGGTGCTCATAAAAAATACGGTGGTAGGCGTGGATCAAATCGAAAAACGCATCGCTGAGATAGAAATCCTTCGTACGGCCCGCGAGTTCGGGGTACTGCGCCGTCAGCCACGAAGTGCCGTAGGAGTTGTGGTCCATCGTAATCGGATCGCCCGCCGGAACCACGGCTTCCAGAACTTCGATGCGCACCGGCAGCGTGGACTTCTTCCCTCCCGATTCCAGCACTGCCTCCATCGTGTACGATCCGGGCCGGACGGACTTCGGAATCCAGACATCCAGCCAGTAAGATTGCGCCGTCTGTTTCGCGATGCGGTTGTCCGCCGCGGGCAATTCGGCCTGGACCCGCGCGGCCGTGGGAATCAGCGCATCCGGGTAATAGCGCTTGGACTTGGGCAGGAAATGGAACCATTCGCGATAAAGACTCGCTTCGAACGGGCCCTTGACGCTCAGAGAGTAGGAAGCGGGTTCCGCGCTCTTCACGAGCAGCCGGCAGGATACCCAGGCCTCTCGCGCCGATCTAAGTGTGATGCGCGCGGCTGGTTCCACTTTCGCCGGAGCGTCGGCGGCCACGATCTGGCCAAAAGGATCCGTCCGAACATGCGAGGGCAGAACTGCGAGTTCAGCGGCGTAGCCACGCCCCAAGGCGAGGAGCAGACAGATTGCGGAAAAAAACTTGAAAATCATCCGTAAGGCTCGAATTGGAAGCACCAGGAAAGTCTCGACCGGCAGCGGGAGCCCATCCTTGGCGATAGACCAACAGTAACACTCCTTTCATGGAGACGTCGAATATGGGCGGCTCCGGGATCCCTCGAAATCCACGGGGCAGCAGCCCTCCACTTACCCAGTCAATCAACGCGAGTTAATGAGTTTCAATTAATGCAACGAAATCGTTCCGATCCATAACCCAGTTACCAGACCATTCGTCAGAACAGACAGCGGGGTATGGATACAGGCAAGCGGATGCGTTAGAATCCCGCGGGATTCGCTTGCGATGTGAGGCGTGCGTGCTGTGTTGTTCCGCCGGGTATCCGAATCGCTTCAGTCCTTCCTCGTTCTTTCGATTCTGTCGTTTGCATCTTGTTGTTCGGTGCTCGGATCCACGCCCTCCCTGTCGTTCCTTCCGGTGACGCCCGTACCGGGATTTGAGGATGCCGTCGCCAAGGACGCCCTCCTCTACTCGTGCTCGCCGGACCGGGAGAATTTGAGGGAGTTTTTCACCGAAAGGAAACTCCCCTTCGT
This sequence comes from Bryobacterales bacterium, assembly GCA_020853155.1. Classification (GTDB taxonomy): domain Bacteria; phylum Acidobacteriota; class Terriglobia; order Bryobacterales; family Bryobacteraceae; genus JACTMJ01. The sequence continues at coordinate 5,938 of JADYZL010000228.1, read as the reverse complement.
CGATACCCTGGTTACACGTAAGCAAAAGCGCTACTGCCACATCTTCTACGAACCGTCCATTCCCGGTTTCCGGGCGCATACCGACTCAAATCGGGTGCGCGGCCTCGTATTCACCGTCGATCCCCGGAGCTTTTTGTCGGAAAGAAAAACGGCCGTGGGCGATAGTCTGGATGTTCTAAAGACGATCCTGAGCGTCGTCGAGCGCCCACTCGAAGTTACCCTGCAGAGCAAGGCGGAGGTGTCGGAGAAATGGCAAAGCGCCGCGCTGGATGGTTTCCTCCCGGACAGCCCGCATCGCATCCATCTCCGGGACAACCCTACCGAGCGGCCAAACGTATGGGCGCAGGACTACATCAAGAGCGGTGAAGCTTCCGGGGAGTTGCAAACTCTTGTGACTTGGAAGTCTTATGAAGGCAAGGGCAGGCGCGGCGAGTTCTTCAATGCGATGCTCAATTCTCTGGAATCTGAGGGCTGGCGCCGCTCGAAACTCAGTTGGGACGGCGGCGACATCCAGTTTGGAGCGAACCCCCGGGTTCCCGGCCGCACCATCCTTTTCTATGGGGATTCCGCCTGGCGCTATTGGGGGCAACCGCTCAAACGCGAAGAGTACGAGTACGTCCTGAAGCTCGAGTTCGGCGCCGATGACGCCATCGACCTCTCCGGTTTGGCGACGCACATTGACTACTTCGTCTCGATTCTCCCCGACGCAAAAACCCTGCTCGTCTCGAAAGAAATGCGCGGGAATCTCGAACTTTGCCAGTCCGCGATTGACCTCATGATCGCGCGATTCGGGCCGAGCCCCTTCTTCGATGCATTGAAGGCGCAATTCGCCACCAGGGATGCCGCCTTCGGCTCCGGCAGAGACCGGGCTCTCGCCCTGGTGGCCATGGCCGGGAAGGCTTACCGTTCCTGGGACCCGCTCGTGAAGGTCGATGTATTCGAGCGCTTCCGCGTTTACTGGAACCGGTATTGCCAGGAGGATGAATCCCAATGCACTACCGGCGAGGGATTTGAGCGGATGCTCGAAAGAGATCCGGCGCTGGCGAAGGACTGGGTGACGGAAGCAACTCTCCTCAGGTCCGCTCCCCACCTCGCCGCATCCCTGGTCGCGCTTCTCGCGAGCCAGCTTGAGACCGCCGCCAGCCCGCGGGAGCGGCTCGCCGAAGCGAAGATCCACGACCTGCGGAAGCGGGGCTTCCATATCGTGGAGGTTCCCCAGATCACGGGAGACGCCAGCGGAGCAGTCCCATGGGCGGGCATCAGCTACGTGAACGCCGCGATCATTGACAATTACGTGTTTGTACCGGAGTTCGGGTTGGGCGCCTCGGAAAGCAGGATCATGGAACAACTGCAGGAAGCTCTGCCCGCGCCGTACCTCGTCATCCCCGTCTACGCGCGTAACTCACTCGTCCTCAACGGCGGGGTTCATTGCGTCGTCGGGTTCCGCCGGTCTTCGGAAAGCGGCGTGCCCACGGAAATCGAAATGAAGCACTCCGCGAAGCCACGGCCTGAGGAACTTCTCCCTGGCGACCCCGCGCGGATCAGCAAATAGCCTCCGCGGGATGTGATAGGGGCAAGTGAGCGGACGCTATGCGGCGTCCGCCTTCTTCCGCGTACTTGAGATCTTCTCGACGAGCACGAAGATCACCGGGATAAAGAAAATCGCGATGGCGCTCGCCGCGAGCATGCCCCCAATCACCGTGGTGCCCATGATCTGCCGCGCTACTGACCCGGCGCCCGATGCGATCCACAACGGCAAACAACCGAAGATGAAGGCGAATGAGGTCATCAGGATCGGCCGCAGACGCAGCCTCGCGCCCTGCAGCGCCGCATCCACCAGCGGCATGCCGTTGTCATACGCCTCCTTGGCGAACTCGACAATCAGGATCGCATTCTTCGCCGAGAGCCCGATCAGCATCACCATGCCGATCTGCGAATAGACGTCGTTCTCGATCGTCACCATGTACGCCGGAGCATAGGTCAGGAGGATGGCGCGGCGCAGCCAGAGCACGAAGAACGCGCCGCAGACCGCGATCGGCGTACTCAGCAGCACGCTGAACGGCAGCGACCAACTCTCATAAAGCGCCGCCAGAATGAGAAAGACGAAGAGCAGCGAAAACGTGAAGATCGCCCAGGCCGGGATGCCTTCCTGGGATCGCTTCTCCTGGTAGGACATGCCCATGTAGTCGAAACCCATTTCCGGCGGCATGGTCTGGGCGAAGACCTCCTCAAGCGCGGCCATGGCCTGCGCGGAGCTATACCCCGGCGCGGCGTTGCCATTGATCTGCGCGCTTCGGTAGAGGTTGTGCCGCATCGTGAATTCGGGTCCGGGGCTGGGTTCGAACCGCGTGAACGACGAGATCGGCACCATGTCGCCGTTCCGGTTGCGCACATAGAACTGGCTGGCATCCTCCGCCTGATTTCGGTAGTCTCCGTCCGCCTGGATATACACCTGCCATTGGCGGCCGAACCGGTTGAAGTAGTTGATGAAGAGCCCGCCCATGTACGTCTGGATCGTCTTGTAGACGTCGTTGATGGCGACGGCCTGCTTCATCGCCTTCTCGCGATCGACATTCACGAAGAGCTGGGGCGTCCCCGGCAGAAACGTGGTGCTCGCGCCCGCGATCTCGGAGCGCTTCCGCGCTGCCGCCAGGAACGTATCCAGATTCCGTTCGAGAAACTGAATATCGCGGCCCGCGCGGTCCTGCAACACAAAGGTAAATCCTCCGGCGGAACCGACTCCCGGAATGGCGGGCGGCGAGAAGCTGAATGCCAGGGCATCGGGAAGTTTCGATAGTTCCCGGTTCAGGCGCTGCGCGATCTCGCGGTATTGCTCCTCTCGCGTGGTGCGTTCGTCCCACGGCTTCAGCCGCACGGAGAAGAACCCGCCGAACGTGTTCCTCACGCCACTCAGCATGCTGTAGCCGGAAACGGAAGTGTAATACATCACCCCCGGGATCTCCGCCACAATTTTCTCGATCTTCTGGCAGACTTCATCCGTGCGCTGCAGCGAAGAGGCCTTGGGAAGTTGGTAATTGATATAGACGTAGCCTTGGTCTTCATCCGGCAGGAAGCTGCTCGGCACAAGATCAGCGAAAAACCCCGCCCCGGCTGCGGAGAGAACCAACAGCACCATGGCGATCGCACTCTTGCGGATCAGCCCTCTGCACACCCCCACGTACTTGAGCGTGCCGCGCCCAAAAATGCGATTGAACCAGTCAAAGAATGCCTGCAAAGGGCCGTGGCCCTTCTTCTCCGGCCGTAGCAGCATCGCGGAAAGAGCCGGGCTGAGGCTGAGGGCGTTGAACGCGGAGATCACCACGGAGATAGCGATGGTGATGGCGAACTGCTGATACAGCCTGCCCGTGATGCCCGGCACAAATGCGGTAGGCACGAACACCGCGGAAAGCACCAGCGCGATCCCGACCACGGGGCCGGAGATCTCCTGCATCGCTTTCAGCGCCGCGTCCTTCGGCGTGAGGCCTTCCTCAATATGCCGCGTCACCGCTTCCACGACAATGATGGCGTCATCCACCACCAGGCCGATCGCCAGCACCAATCCGAACAGCGAAAGCGTGTTGATGGAAAAACCAAACAGCGGGAACACGGCGAAAGTGCCGATCAGCGAGACCGGCACGGCCAGCAGCGGAATCAGCGTGGCGCGCCAGCCCTGCAGGAACAGGTAGACCACGAGAATCACCAGAATCACCGCGATCACCAGGGTTTCAATAATCTCGTGAATGCCCGCCCGCACCGCCGCGGTGGTGTCCAGCGCAACGGCGTAATCCATATCCGCGGGGAAGCGGTTCTTTGCTTCCGCCATCAATTTGAGCACCCCGTCCGCCGCCTGAACGGCGTTCGAGCCCGGCAACTGATAGATGGAGATGATCGCGCTCGGGCCGCCGTTGAAACGCCCGATGACGTTGTAGTCCTGAGAGCCCAGTTCCACGCGCGCGACATCTTTCACACGCACCACGCCTCCGTTCGGCGCTTCGCGGATCACGATATCCTCAAACTCGTCCGGCGTCTCCAACCGGCTCCGCGCATGCACCGAGTAGGTATACTCCTGGCCGGGCGGCACGGGCTCGCCACCCACCTTCCCTGCGGGGTTCACCGTGTTCTGCGTCTGAATCGCGTTCACGATCTCAGGCACCGTCACGCCGAGCTTCGCCAGGTAATCCGGCTTCAGCCAAATGCGCGTGGCATACTGGCCAGCCCCAAATACCTGCACACTGGCGATCCCCGGCACGCGCAGCAGTTGGTCGTTCAGATTGATGTGGGAGTAGTTCGCGAGAAACCGCGCGTCGTGCGAGCCGTTCGGCGAGTGCAGCGCCACCATCATCAGCGGAGCCGAGAGCGACTTCTGCACGGTGATCCCGTAGTTGGTCACCTCCGGCGGAAGCTGCGGGTTCGCCAACGTTTGCCGCATCTGGGTGAGGATCAGATTCGTGTTGGGGTCGGTCTTCACATCGAAGTTGACGATCAACCTCATCTGCCCGCTGGAGGAGGAGTTGAGGGAATACATGTAGTTCATGTTGTCCACTCCGCTCATCTGCTGCTCGATGGGCGTGGCTACCGCTTGCTCGATGGTTTGGGAATCCGCTCCGACGTAGGTCGCCGACACCTGGACTTCGGGAGGCACAATACTCGGGAACTGGGCGACGGGCAGAAATGGAATCGTGATCGCGCCGACCACCACCATGAGGATCGAGATGACAATGGCGACGATGGGGCGGTTAATGAAGAATCGGGACACGCGTTCAGGCTCCCTTCGGGCTCACGGTCATGCCGGGCCGAAGCCGGTCTCCGCCCTCGGCAACCACTTTCTCACCGGCATGCAGCCCTTCCCGGATCACCCACATGGAGCCATTCACCTCGCCCGGCTTCACCGCCCGCAGCGTGACCTTGTTTTCGCCATCCACGACGGCAACCTGAAAGCCTCCCTGCAACTCGATCACCGCCCGTTGCGGAATGAGCAGCGCGCCCTTTTCCGTGCGGATCAGCGCGCGCACCTTGGCATACTGCCCCGGCCGCAGCAGATTCCCGCGATTCGGAAACAATCCCGCCAGTTGCATGGCGCCCGTGTTGGGGTCGATGTGGCGATCGGCGAAATAGAACTTGCCTTTCTCCGGATAGACGCTGCCATCGGCGAGAATCAACTCCAGCACGAAACGCTGCATCGCCGCTTCCGGACCGGCGCCATCCGCGGATCTTGCAAAGGCCAGATACTCCTGCTCGCTCACGGTAAAGAAGACGCGCATCGGGTCAAGCGTGGAGACCGTCGTCACCACCCCTGCAGCCGGGCTCACGAGGTTTCCAATTTGGATCTGCGCCTGGCCTGCGATGCCGTCGATGGGCGCGGACAGTTTGGTGAAACTCAGGTTCACCTTGGCTGCCTCCACCGCCGCTTCCCCGGCTTCCACCGCCGCGTTGGCCGCTTCAATCTGCGCCTTCGCCGTTTCCACCTGGGCGGTCGCGGCCCGCACCTGGGCCTTGGCGCTCAGATTGTTCTGCACCGCGTTATCGACTTCCTGCTGGGAAACCGCATCGCCTTTCTCCATCGGCGTGTAGCGGTCCGCGTCGAGTTGGGCGCGCTTCTGGTCCGCTTCGGCCTTCACTAATTGCGCTTGCGCTTGGCTCAGTTGCGCGTGCGCTTGCGCCAACTGCCCTTTCGCTTGCGCCAGTTGGCCGCGCACCTGGAGCAGCGCCGCCTCGAACGGACGCGGATCGATCTCAAACAGTAACTGCCCCTTGCGAACAAACGATCCCTCCCGGTACGCCTGCCGCTGCAAATAGCCAGTCACCTGCGCGCGAATATCCGCATTCACCATGCCATCGAGGGAACCGATCCACTCCGCATAAACGGGAACATCCCGTTGCTCCACCGCCACCAGTTCCACCACCGGGGAAACCGCCGCCTGCCCGGCAGCGCCCTGCC
>JADYZL010000227.1 GCA_020853155.1 Bryobacterales bacterium | reverse complement strand
GTACGGCCGAGCGCGGGTTCGACACCAAGCAAGGCAAAGAACGATTCGCTCACAGGCATCGCCAGAATGTCCTGCGCCTGCCCATATCCCCGCAGGAGACGGCCTCCTGTGGCCCATGTCGCCGCTGCTGCCTGCTCGAAGCTGTGGGCGCGCGCGAATACGCGATAGTCCCGCAAACTGGCGAACATCTTCGATGTGCCGGTTTCGTGCACGTTGCGCAGGTAGACGACCAGACGTGAAGGGTCTCTGTACGGCAATGGCCGTAGCAGCACGGCCTCCACGATGCTGAATACGGCCGTGTTTGCGCCGATCCCGAGCGCGAGCGTCAGCGCCACAATCGCCGTGAAGCCAGGCTTACGCCCGAACAGCCGCAACCCGTAGTGGACATCCTGAATGAGCGAATCCACGGATGCATACCTCCAGGAATCGGCGGTTTGTTCCCTGATGAGTGTAGGATTCCCGAACTCGCGTCGAGCTTGCATACGAGCGATCTCGGGTGGCACGCCGGACTCGATCATGCGCTGCTCGATCATCGAGAGATGGAACTGCACCTCTTCATCGGCCCGCTCATGGATTGCACGCCGGGCAAGCAGAGCAGCAAGCCGAACCCGTACATCAATCAAAAACTGCTTGAGCATCACGGTACCAGGGGATCAATAACTTGATTGACGGCGGCCACCAGACGCCGCCAATTCGACACCTCGACACGGATCTGCTTCCGCCCGCGCGGAGTCAGCCGGTAAAATCGCGCGGCGGTTGTTCTCAGAAACTCCCCACTCGGACTCAATCAGGCCTTGCGACTCAAGCCGGTGGAGGGCCGGGTACAGAGATCCCTCTTCGACGTGCAAAGCATCCGAAACATTATGAAGGTACTCCGCGATCCCGAATCCATGCATGGATCCGCGAGCCAGGCGGGAAAGAATGAGCAGATCCAGAATCCCTATCGCCTCTGCACCGGGCTTTTATGGCCTACCCATAGATTTTTGATATGGGTATGCACCAATGCCGCCCGGCGTATCAACCGCGACGTGCCGCCATCACCAGTCGCGGCTCTCGATGACCATCCAGGCGGCCCTGTAGGTCAGAAAGGCCGTGCTCGTTTTCTTCTTTTGGATCATCGGCCTGCGGAAGGGAAGCGATTCGATATACTACTCCGGTGCAGACGCTCCGGGTAATCTCCCTCCTGATTGCGGCATTGCCGCTCGGCGCGCAATCGCAGCCTCAATACGACATCTATCGTGCGCCATCGGCCATCGCGATCGACGGCAAGCTGGACGAGGCCGCCTGGCGCCAGGCTCCCCCCGCTGGGGATTTTCACTTCAACTGGTGGAAAGAAGGCGCCAAGGAACAGACTGTCGTGAAACTGCTTTGGGACGACAGGAACCTGTACCTCGGCTACTACTGCCACGACAAGCACATATCGGCCACGGTTACCGAGCGTCATGGCCCGGTCTCACGGGACGATTGCGTTGAAGTCTTCCTCAGCCCGAACCCGGAGAAGACCCGGAATTACTATGGCTTCGAGATCAACGTCATTGGTACGATGCTCAATTTCATCCGCGCCGATTGGTATAAAGGGCCGTTCCACTGGGAGCCGGAAGGAGTGCGCTATCGCACCTCCTTCCACGGGCTTCCGGAGAAGCGGGAGTCGCCGGACGACGATCACTGGATCCTCGAGCTGGCAATCCCGTTCACGAACTTCGAAAAAGATGCCGCGCACACGCCTCCCCTCGACGGCGACACCTGGAGACTGAACCTGAATCGCGCGGGCGGCATCACCAACGCGCAGTACAGCACGTGGTCGCCCGTGTCGAGCCCCAAGCCGAACTTCCACGTCCCGGAAAGTTTCGGCCGGGTGCGGTTTGTGAACCGCGCGGCGGGAAAATGAGAGCCGGCCCAACTCTCAACGCCCGCGCGCGGCAGGCGCCCGCAGCACCGGCAGCGTAGTCGCAAGCTGAAATTCGAGTCTGGCGTGCGACTGGCGCAGCGCCGTCTCCACCGCTTCCGGACTGGCCGCGCGAGCGAAAAGGAACCCCAGGTAGCTGCTGCCTTCGGGCAACGGCAAGAGCTTCTGGCCCTCTTTGGCGGTGATGATCACATCCTCGACGCCCGCCACAGCTTGGGCTTCTTCCACGCCGCTCACGGATTCGTAAATGCCTTCGCGCGGAATGGGAATCATCATGACGCCGGAGGCCTCTTCGGAAAGAGCGACCCCGGAAACGTCCTCGCCCACCGAATGCCGCAACACGAGTTCTTCGAGGCCCATCCCCCCACGGAACCGTAGGGCCTTGGCGCACAGTCCGCCGATGGGCCGTGCCGCTACTTCAAGGATCCAGGCGCCCCGATCGTTGTGGCGCATCTCGGCGTGAACCGGGCCGTCCGTAAGACCCAGGGCTTCGACGGCACGCGCCGCCGTTTCGATGAGTTCGTTTTGGACGGGTCCGGGCTCCCGGGAAGGCGTAATGTAAATGGTTTCCTCGAAGAAAGGCCCGTCGAGCGGATCCGGCTTATCGAACAGCGCAAGCGTTTGCAGCCGCCCTTTCGTCACCAGCCCCTCCAGCGCATATTCGGAGCCCGGTATATAGCTCTCCACCTGAAGGAACTGATCCTGAGCGGCGCGCCGGCGCACGATGTCCGGCTGCTCGAGAATGGATCGAATCCGCTCGAAAGCCGCCACGAACTGCTCCGGGGAATCGGCACGGATAACGCCGCGGCTGGCGGAGAGGCCCAGAGGCTTCAAAACGCAGGGATAGGATGTACTCGCGGAAGCGGCGGCGGCATCGCCCGAGAGCGGAATGCGGCAGTAGGAAGGAAGGCGCAAGCCCGCGGCCCGGAAACGCTCTCGCGCCAGAAACTTGTCCGACGCCGCTTCGACCGCGCGAACCGGGTGGTACCGGACGCCGAAACGCTCCGCCGCCGCGGCCGCCAGCAGCGTAGGACGGTCGCCCACCGCAACGACGCCGTCAAACGGTCCCTGCAGCGCTTTGAGCGACGGGCCGGGCTTGTCGAAACGCACCGCTACCGCGTGATCGCCCCACGGATCGTCGAGAACGTGACAGCGATCCGTCGCCAGAGTCAGATCGAAACCCAGACGCTGCGCCACATCAGCAAATACACGGACCTGGTATCCGGTTGTCGCGGCGAACAGCACAATCCTTTTTTTCGCGCTCATTCCCAATTCCGATCTTACCCTCGATCCCGCCTTTGGCTGAGACGAACGGATGCCTCAAGCCACCAACTCCGTTGCGGGAGGGATCTGCGAATGGACATTGATCGGCGGCGGGCCATCGAGCAGGCGATGAGCCAGGTCGACAGGCAATTCGGAAAAGGGTCGGTTCTTCGCCTGGGCTCCAGGAATGCGCTGCCCGTTTCCGTGATTCCGGCCGGGTCGATTTCAATCGACGCCGCCTTGGGAGTGGGCGGCTTTCCCAGAGGACGGGTGATTGAGATCTTCGGTCCCGAGTCGTCCGGCAAAACGACCATCGCGCTACAGGTGCTGGCGGAAGCACAGAAGGCCGGGGGTACGGTGGCATTCATCGACGCCGAACACGCACTCGATCCCCTTTATGCCCGCAATCTGGGTGTGGATGTCGATAACCTGCTGGTCTCACAACCCGACTACGGCGAGCAGGCGCTGGAAATCATGGCGGCCCTGGTTGCGTGCGGAGCCGTGGATGCTGTCGTTCTCGATTCGGTGGCGGCTCTGGTTCCCAAAGCGGAGCTCGAAGGGGAGATGGGCGACAGCTTCATGGGCCTGCATGCGCGCCTGATGTCGCAGGCGCTCCGGAAGCTCACCGGCATGGTTGCCCGCACGAACACCTGCCTCATCTTCATCAATCAG
>JADYZL010000226.1 GCA_020853155.1 Bryobacterales bacterium | reverse complement strand
CTCAAACTTTCAGTCTAGCATGCCCCTTCTCGCCTTCCTTCACAAAGCCGCCTCGGGAGAAACCCTCTCAAAACAAGAGGCGTTTGCCGCAATGGAGGCGATTCTCTCCGGAGAAACATCGCCCCCGCTAATCGCGGCATTCCTGGTTGCCTTGCGCACACGGGGAGAAAACGCGACAGAATTGGCAGGATTCGCCGCCGCACTGCGCCAGCACGCGGTTCCCGTCCCTCTGGCGCCGGCGGATCGCCCTCTGCTTGATACTTGCGGAACCGGAGGAGATGGCGCGCAGACGTTCAACATCTCCACAGTGGCTGCTTTCGTGGCCGCGGGTGCCGGGGTCCATGTGGCCAAGCATGGCAATCGTTCCGTCTCCAGCCGGTGCGGTAGCGCCGACGTGCTGGAGCAGTTGGGCATTCCGTTGCTCCATTCGCCGGAGATAGCGGCGCGAGCCATTGAGCAAGTGGGCATCGCCTTTTTGTTTGCCCCATCGTTTCACCCGGCCGTGCGGCATGCCATGCCGGTGCGGAAGGAACTTCGGATGCGCACCGTCTTCAACTTATTGGGTCCGCTTGTGAATCCGGCGAATGCATCTTGTCAGTTGGTGGGCGCTCCCGGAGAGGCGGAGGCGCGAATGATCGCATCCGCGATTTCGGAATTGCATGCGGGACGCAGCTACGTCGTGCATGGGAGTGACGGGCTCGACGAGATCACCACCACGGGACCTACTCTCATTTTGGAAGTGGAGAACGGGAAGATCCGGGAGTGGCAGTTTCACCCGTCTACACTTGGGATTCCACTCGCCCAGTCCGTGGATCTTTTAGGAGGAGACGCGGAGGAAAATGCGGCCATTGCGATGGAGGTCCTCTCCGGCGGAGCGGGACCGAGGCGGGATATCGTTCTGGTGAATGCGGCGTTCGCAATCTCCGCGGCGCACCCGGAGCTTCCTCTGGGCACGGCATTGGCGATGGCGATCGAATCCGTGGATCGCGGCAAGGCCCTGGAGAGGCTCGATGCGCTGCGCACCTTTATGCGGGCCGCGGAGGCTTGAACCGCCGCGGCCCACGCTCATTCCCTTCCGGCTACGGAACGATCACCCGCGGAAAACGAGTGATGCTGTAGGAAGTGAGCGTCAATTGCGCCGAGGGGTTTGTATTCACCCTCCCGCGGATTTCCACAGGGAACGTCCCGCCGGGTAGCGGCAGGCTTCCCGTGCCCGCTTGCAGCACCGATACCTGCCCCACGCTGGTGGTGGAGTATTGCCGGGTGGCGCTGCCGATGACGATCGTCGCCCGGTTGGAGGACGTCGCATCCCCGGCGACGAACGAGCGCGCCAGAATGGGAGTTCCGTTCCAATCGAACTGCACCTCGTAGCCATCGCTGATCGATCCGGTAAGGGCGAAGTCGAACTGGATTTCCAGCCGGTCTCCCGCCTGCAGCATGCTGCTGCCCACGAGGCACGAGCCGAGCGCCGTCAGCGTGAGCGCGTTGGTCGAGGAGCCCGGAAGCGAACACACGACTTGAGGCAGCGAACCGGAACCGCCCGCTGGGGGAGTGCTTCCCTGAAACGTCCGGTAATACGCCAGCAAGACGTCACCCGGTTGGGGCATCTCCAGCAATGCGAAGGTAATCACGGCGCCGGAAAGCGTGTAATCGAGGCCGCTCTTCTGGAGCACCCCGTTACGGTAGAGTTGAAGGCTCTCCGGCGGGCCCGGAATCGATGAGAGCGTGAAGATCTGGTTCACCCCGCTCAATACCCCGGATGGAATTTCTCCCTCCACCCGGTAAAGTGCCGAATCGCCGCTCCCGCATGGGGCCGCCGTGCCATCCACCCGCACGCAATCGGTGGGCGACCCTGCTATGGCCTCAAGCGCCCCATCTGGATTCACATACACGGCTCGCGATGGGAAGTAATTCGGCCCTTTCACGGGACGATCCGCCAAGTCCGAAGGAAGCCCCTCTACATCCTCCTGCGGCAGCGGCAGATCGATCCCGGAACCGGGCGTGCCGCCTTGCCCCGGTTCGGGCGGGGACACCAGCCGGACGCTGGATATGCTCAGAGTCGCCGTGGACGTGGGCACGTCCCAGAATTCAGCAAATTGCACCCGTCCGTTGCGGAAGTATCGCACGCGGTAATAGGCCGTGTTGCCGGAGTTCTTCGTTGGAACCAAATGCACGTCGAGAATACCGTCGATGACGCGGTGGAGATTCGAATAGGGAGCGACGGGCGCCTTGGGCGTCACGAAGCTCTGCCATTCGATTTGGACATATCCATTGAACTTCTCGCCGTTCGCGAGGTAAATGGTGTCGGAAATGCGCGTCGTGGAAGGCTGCCCGGAGAGAGCGAGTCCCGTCGCGAGGATAAAGAAAAAAAGCTGGCCTAGGCGCCAGCCAGACTGCAGTCGCATCGTGTGTTCTCCTCAAGAAAGCGAAAGCCCGGCAGACCGCTGGTCTCCGGGCACGCTCTTCTGTCGAATTTCACATTGACTATAGCGGCGCAACCGGCCGGAACGGATGTTTGTTTCCCGAGAATCCTCCTAAGCTACAGCAGTAAAAGGAGATCCAGTAGATCGATCTCTTGTGATAGCTTTCTTTCGCCGTCCGCACTTTGTTGTGATTGCGCTAACGTTTCGGACGAAAAAGCAGCAGATCCAGGCTGAACGTGACCCTCATATTTGTGGGAGCCTCCTTCCGCACCGGGCGATAGATCGAAAGCAGCAGGTCTCGAACCCCATCCGCGTCGATATCCGCCGTTGTGCTGACGCGCGATTGATGAACCAGCGTGAACAGAGTGGAGAACTCGTCGATCGTGCGCGGCGCGCGGTCGCGGCCTGCCCCTCGCAGTTCCACTAGATCGATGGGGGATGGAATGGCCACGAGCAGCTCGCCATCCTCGGCGAGAACACGCAGGAATTCAGGCGGATTCATGCGAGCCGTGATCGTAATAATGCGGGTGAAGGAGCCATCGGCAAACGGCAGGAATCGGTCCGCGTTGGCCACTACCCATTCCACGCCGGGGTAGCGCCGCGCGGCTGCGTCAATCGCCGCGGTACTGATGTCAACCCCATGCGCGGAGCATCCGGATTCCCGGGCCAGGCTGCCGAGATAGAAGCCATCCCCGCATCCGGCGTCGAGCACGATATCCGCGACGGTGAGATGCAACTGCTCCGCGATCGCTCGCAGCAGGGGTGCGGTTACCCCGGCATCGTGCAGCCGCCGCCTCGCGATCACGGCCGCCTTGGTGTCGCCCGGTTGGCGGCTCCTCCGCTCCTGCGGCTGCAGCAGGTTCACGTACCCACTTCGCGCCAGATCGAAGGAATGGCCGAGGGCGCACACCAACCGCTTTCCCTCCCGGACAAGGGGCCGGCGGCAATCGCGCACCGTACAAAGAAGCATGCCGAGCAGTGTAGCGGACCCTCCGATGTTTCGTCGAGCGCATCCTCTTCCCGGTGCTCCTGCTTGAGGAACGCTACCATGGAAGGAATTGAACCATCCGCATGAAAGAATTCGTAGATCAAATCGTCGCGTGGGGGCCGCTCGGTGTTTTCCTGCTATCCCTGATTGATTCGGCGGGTATCCCGCTTCCCAGTTTTGTCGATGCATATCTCATTACGGTTGTGATGCGAAACCCGTCATCCGCCGTGCCCACCATGCTGGCGGCGATCGCCGGCTCTCTGATCGGGAACGTGATCCTCTACCAGTTGGCGCGAAAGGGAGGCCAACTCTATCTCGACAAGATGACGAGAACCGGTCGCGGGCAGAAGTTCCGGCAGTGGTTTGACCGGTATGGGCTGGTCACCATTTTCATTCCCGCCGTGTCGGTGGTTCCGATGCCTCTCAAATTCTTCGCGGTGAGTGCAGCCGTCTTTCACGTGCCGCTGCTGCGGGTTCTCTCGGTGATCGCCCTGGCGCGAGTGATCCGCTACGGATTCGTGGCTTGGCTAGCGGCTTACTACGGCCCCCAGACGATTCAATTCATCAATCAGCACAAGCTTGGGTTCGGGCTTGGGGCGCTCGCACTGGGAGCGGCTTTTTACCTGGGCTCCAGGCTTCTGTTGAAACCTCCCCCGGGGACGCCGGAGGAAGGAATCAAGGCATAGATCGCCCCGGGCATCTCTCCGCGAAAACACCCCCGGGCGCCGGTCCCGCACCGCGAGGCGTTTCCACCGTTCCGCATCATAATAGGAGGTGCGCGGAGGCGTGCGATAGTATCGCAGTACAGCAGCGCCACGCCGCTACCCCTTTCGCCAGGAGGTTCAGAATGACCCGTGCCGGCTCCCGCCGATCCCTTTTGCGCCACCTCACCGGTACCGCCGCCGCCATTCCGTTCCTACAGGCATGCAATCGCGGGCCGGCCGTGGCCGCCCCCAACCCGCGCGATGTGCGCATTGACGAAGTGCGCTTCGATTTCGAGGATCATCGCTACCGCTTTCCCCATGTTTTCGGCGGGTTTACCACGGACCGGGCCACGCTCCTGAATGTCCATTGCCGCGTATCGGACCGCCAGGGGCGCACCGCCGAAGGCTTCGGCTCCATGACCATGGGTAACGTCTGGAGTTGGAAAACCCAGCGCTATAGCTACGAAGAAACCCTCGCCGTGATGAAGGCGCTGGCCTCCCGCGCGCAATCCCTGATGACGGATTGCAAGGAGTTTGGCCATCCCATCGAACTCAATGCCTTGCTTGAACCTGCCTGGCTGCGCGCCGCTTCCGAACTCGGCAAGGAGCGGAAACTCGAAGAAGAGATCCCTAAGCTGTGTACGCTGGTCACTACGAGCCCCTTCGACGCCGCCCTCCACGACGCCTACGGAAAACTGCACGGCCGCAGTGTTTGGGCCTGCTACGGCAAGGAGTTTCTCAATAGAGATCTCTCGGCGTACCTCGGCCCGGAATTCGCCGGCCAATACCCGGATCGCTACGTCGATCCCACGCCGAAGGCTTGGATGCCGATCTTCCATAACGTAGGTCTTGGCGACCCCGTGCTGCCGAAAGAACGCACCAAACCACTCAACGACGGCCTTCCCGAATTGCTCGGCGATTGGATCCGGGCCGATGGCATTACTCACATCAAGGTGAAGCTTCGGGGCGGGGATGAGGTTTGGGACCTCGAACGGATTCTGAACGTGGACAAAATCGCTTCCGAGGCGAAGAAGACAGACCCCAAGCCACAGTTGAATTACTCGCTCGATTTCAACGAGCAGGCTGGCTCCTCCGAGTACCTGCTCGCGTTCCTCCAACACCTCAAGGAGCGTAGCCCGCTCGCGTTTGAGCGTGTGCAGTATATTGAACAACCCACCAGCCGCTACATGGTGCGCGACGCGGCCAGCGACATGCATGAAGCGGCCAAGCTGCGCCCAGTGGTGATCGACGAAGCGCTCACCGATGTCGAGAGCCTGCGAATGGCCCGAGAGCTTGGCTACACCGGCTGCGCGCTGAAGGCCTGCAAAGGGCAATCGCATACCGTCGTGATCGCGTCGATGGCTCGCGCCGGCAAGATGTTCTTGTCCGTGCAGGATCTCACCTGTCCGGGCGCTTCCTTCATCCATTCCGCCGCCATTGCCGCGCACGTCCCGGGCGTTTCCGCGATCGAAGCCAATGGACGCCAGTATGTACCGTCCGCCAATGAGGGGTGGAAGGACCGGTTCCCGGGTCTTTTCAAGGTGACGAACGGCCAGATCCATACAGCCGAAATCTCCGGACCAGGGCTTGGCGCAGTCGCATAGAGCCTGCTTTCCTGAGAACACGGCCGGGATTTCAACCGAATGGGTGGAGTTCTCTTTTCCTTCGTTCCGGACTAAACCTTTCTCGAGCCGAATCCGATGAGAGGACTAGCGGGAACGAGGAAGAGATTCATGGCGTCAGATGTGCTTATTGTGGACGATTCGGCGGCGATTCGAAAGATTCTCGCCCGTGTCCTGCAGCAAACCGAAGTCGTTACGGGCACCATTTTCGAGGCTGGAGATGGGGTTCAAGCTCTCGAAGTTCTGCGTGAACATCCCGTTTCTCTGGTGCTCTCCGACATCAACATGCCCAACATGGATGGAATCGAAT
>JADYZL010000225.1 GCA_020853155.1 Bryobacterales bacterium | reverse complement strand
GCTGCCCGCCAAGCTGCATGAGTATAGCGGTGAGTTGATCGGACGGGCGGCGAAAAGCCGGGGACGGGCGAGGTTGGCGGAAGGGCGCCGGGGCGGAAGTGCTTTGTTGGCAGGGTGTTCGAGCGGGTCTGGTGGGAGCGAAGATATTTTTGGAACTACCGTGATCGCGCGTGCGCGACGCACAGAACGGGGAGCGGGCGGCAGGGAGAAGCGCGGAGCGGCACGGGCACGGGGCTGCGGATTGAGATTCAGTGGGCGTGGCCGCCGGAGTCGCGCCTGCAAACGGGCGGTCGCTTCATGGACTCGCTGGCGCGAGGCGGTTTGGTTTTGGGCGTTCGATGCAGGGCGTTCGCACACCCTGTTGGCTTATGGCGCCCTTCGGGCTCCTGGTGGCGATGTGGGCTCTTGGTGGCGATGCGGGCGTGAGGGGGCGGATTGCGCGGGTTTAGGGTTTTTGGGTTCGGGATGAGCCTATTTGTGCGTCCGTTTGATGGTAGCGGCGGGGCTTGTGGATTCGTTCGCCGGCGGTGGCGCTGGAAGGGTGGATTCGGGTGTTGGATGCTCTAAGCGATTGCAGGGATTGGGGTTGATCGATTTCGTTTCGATGGCCGATTTCTTTTCGTGATCGGTGATCGGGGTTGCCGACGTTGGCGATTTCGGGGGAGTTGCGGTGTAAATTCCGGTTTCGGCGGAGCGCGAGATTGAGGAGGGTTTGACGGTCGCCCCCTTGGCCGGAGCTCCTTGGTCACCGTGTGCGGGTTTTGAATATCTGCGCCCCGATCGGGAGCGTGGTGACCTGCGGGCTTCGCACAGGGGGGAGGTCGTTCTTGCGCCCGGGGTGGAAGTTGATCGCTCAGCGATGAGCCGAACGCTTCCCGCCAACGGCGTCTTTTCGGGCAGCGAGGGCCGTGGAATCGACATCGGTTTGGGCCAAAATCGAAATAACTCGTTTAGAATCAGTATCCAAATAAGTGAAAGTGGTGGAGCCTGTCGGAATGAACGATATTTCGCGGCTATACATACAATATCTGGTAGTTTCACACGCTGCTCACTACAGCATATGGGCACCAAAAGTTTCATTCCGACAGACTCGGTGACTCTCTTGAAAATAGCCGCAACCTATTGATTCTTCAGGTGGCCCATTGATCGGCTTATTTTCATGATCGGGGGTGAACCCACGGTTCATGGGCCAGTGCTGTCCCCGAATTGCGAGCCAGTCTATCACCCCGAGTCCTTCCCCATGCCGTTCAAAGTGAAAGCGTAGCCTCTCTCTTAAAAATGGCCGCAACTTGCTGATTCTTCGAATGGTTTATCGATCGGCCATATTCATGACCGAGGGTGAACCAACGGTTCATGGACCAGTGCTGTCCCCGTTTTCGGTTTTTGTCCCCGTTTTGCCCCGTTCTTCTACATTTCCGTTTTGTCGTTTCGAAGCCGGGCCACCCGGTAGGCTAGGAGGTCCACGTTACGCGGTCTCTCCCGGGGCAGTATTCTTCAACTGGGCCTCGCGGTTTAGTAGCAACTTGAGCACATTATCGTGTTTCATTTTTTCCGCCCAGGCCTTGGGCGTCGCCCACGGTTCGGCACTGGCTTCTACCGGGTCTGCACCACGCTCAAGCAGGAGTTTCACCAATTCGGCATGGCCCCAACGGCAGGCCCAACCAAGCGGCGTGCTTGCGAGCAGTCCATCGCGAAGATCAGTTCGCGCACCCGCGTCTAGCAGGACAGTTGCGAAGGCGAGCCGCAGCTTAGCGGTTACGTGTGGACGAGCGCCAGCGATACTGTGAAGAATCGTCAGGTTGAAGCTATCCCCCGTCCGTCCGAGGATGTTCGGGTTGCAGCGTTCGACAAGGAGCTTCAGGCAATCGAGTTGGGCGCCTCCGTCGCTCCACATGCGGATCGGTTGTTCCATGATGTGGAACCACCACGGGTCATCCCTGGGGCGATCAATCCGCTCCAGCGCCATGCGTACGATCTCGACATCGCCGCCACAAGCGCCACCCCACAACAGTTGCTCGGGAAGCGTGTCGCCGCCGACGCCTTCGCTCCCGTACTTCGCTTCGCCTGCCAGCATGTTTCGGGCAAGTTCGGTTTGACGAAAAAGGCCTGCGGTGGTGGCTTCCGGAACCCCGCCATATCGCTGCAACAGTTCGACCATTTTCCAGTCGCGCTTGTCATAGGCCTGGAAGACGGGGTCGCCGCTGGCGTACACTTTGCCGTTCGGGTCCGCTCCGCGCTTCAGCAGCATCTCCGCCATTTCATATTTGCCAAATTGCGCGCAATGATACAGCGGCATTCCCCAGGTGAAGGCGATATCGTCGGCATCCACATCTTCCATTCGGGCGCGTTCGTTCGGGTCAAAGCCGAGATCGAGCAGCAATTGAAGAATATCCGCGCGATTGCAGCTCGCAGCGATGCGAAGCATGCCTCCCGTACCTTCAATCGGGTTGAAGAGCGAGCCTTGCGCGTGCCGCGCTTGAAGCCATCTCGCATCGCCAAGCGAGACTGCTGCCCATGGTGTCATTACAGCGCCCGCCCGCAGGAGCCGCTTCGCGACATCGGCGAAGTTCGCGCTATTGCCCGCGCCGGCGGAGTGCGCCGCACTATCGAGCGGCGTCTGCTCGGTCCAATTGCGCCCTTTGGCGTTTACGTCCGCACCGCGCTGGATAAGGCAGCCCACCAAGTTGACGTTCAGCTTGGCCGCGGCGATGTGCAATGGCGTCCAGCCATGACTCAGGAGCTTCGCGTGGACCAGTGACGGGTCTGACTCCAGCAAGCTGACGGCTCTGTCATTCTCTCCGGAGGCAATCGCGCGAAATAACTGTTCCGGATCACCGGCTCCAGTAGCGCCGCCGTTTGTTTCGCGCCGCCGCCGCTCGGCCTCATCGATAATCGCGACAATCTCGTCGTATCCACGATCCGCCGCGATCACCAGTGGCGTCGTTGCATCCCGGTGCGGGTACACGCCAGTTCTGGCATTCGCTCCGCGCTCCATCAGCATGCGCACCATGACACTATCGCGCCGCAGGACTGCGTATCGCAGGGCGGAACTGTTCACAAGTTCGGGCCGCTGTTTCAGCATCGCGCGAAGCTGGGCCACCTCGCCCGTTCGAGCGGCTTCCTCGAACCGCTTCACGGTGACACCGTCCACGAAGGCTTTCAATTGGGGCCAACTGTCGAAACCGTGCGCGCGCGCAAGCACGAGTTGTGCACCGTGCAGCGCAAACGCAGACGGGTTTGCATCGCGAAAGTGTGCATTGACCTCCGCGACGGCAGCGGCATTCCCCGAGACAAATCCGTCAAGCAGTTCCTTCGCCTGACGCTTGAGTTGATCGAGATCCGGATGCTCGCGAAGTTCGCGGGTGGGCAAATTGTAATTCACGTGATCTCCTTTCTGTGCGGTTGCGCTACCCGCGCGATCCGCTACGCCCAGTGTCCGCTCGCTCGGGCAGAAAAGAGTTCCGTCAAACTACTCAGTCGGCTTACAAGATTCAGGGGGACGCAGTCCTTCCCGCGGACACGGAGGCGTCCTGACTCGCCACAGACATCATAACCGAAGTTTGCCACGACCCGGCTAACAAATAGCCTAAACCCTTCGAGTTACGGCAGCGGGTTACTCGGCCTCGGCGTGGTGCGAACTGTTTGATGGCGGGGGGGATTCGGTTTCGCAACACGCGTGATTGCACTCGGAGGGAGCGCTGTTTCCGGCTGGTCTTGCGTGGATGAGGGCGGTACGGAGCCGTCACGCCGGCCAAACGGGCCGTCGCGACATGGTCTCGCTGGCGCTCGGCTGGAGATTCTCAGGGCCTCAATAGGGGCGAAGCGGCAATGGTCGTATACGAGGATACTGCGGGCGTGGCCGCGCTGGAGTCGCAGCCGCAAGCGGGCGGGTGCTCCATGGACTCGCTTCGCGAGGCTGTTTTGTTGCTGGACGGGGGGAGATGGTTGGGCTCGCGTTCCACAGGCTTACGCCCATGGCTGGTTCATGCCGCCCTCCGGGCTTTGCACGCGGGATTTGGCGAGGGCGCGTTGCGCGACGTTCGGCTGGCTTTTGCCGCGCTTTGGGTGAAAATGGTGGAGCCTGTCGGAGATTAACACGTCAACTTTCTCGATGCGCAAACATTTCCCTGCAGCCTTGTTCCGGCCTTCCTCATCCAATTGATATATGAGGAGATTTCGGCCCTGTACTCTCGATCAGCCGCT
>JADYZL010000224.1 GCA_020853155.1 Bryobacterales bacterium | reverse complement strand
AGGTGGAAGAGGTTCACCGCCACGAGGGGCGGCTCGGCATAACAGGCGAAAATATCGATATTCTCGCCGGTCGCCGCAGCCATCTTCTGCTTCTGCTCCATCTCCTCCACGGTGCCGATCACGTCCCGCAGCCGCGCCGCTTCCTCGAATCGCAAGTCCTCCGCGGCTTCTTCCATGCGCTGGCGGAGGTCGCGGAGCAATTCTTTCGTCTTGCCCTCCAGAAAATGCCGCACGTCGCGCACGGCCGCCGCGTACGTTTCGTCGCTCACAAGGCCTTCGACGCAAGGGCCCAGGCAGCGCCCGATGTGGTATTGCAGACACGGGCTGGCGTGTTTCCGCGTGAGATCCACCTTGCAGGAAGGGATCTTGAAGTAGCGGTTGATGAAATGCACCAGCCGGTAAGCGAGGTTTCCGGGGAAATACGGCCCGAAGTAGGAAGCCCCATCCTTGCGCAACCGCCGCGTGACGTAAACCCGAGGGTATCGTTCGCGCGTCAGTTTAATGTAAGGGTACGTCTTGTCGTCGCGCAGGAGAACGTTGAAGCGGGGCTTGAGCTGCTTGATGAGGTTGTTCTCGAGCGCCAGCGCTTCCTTCTCGTTATCGACAAGGATGTATTCGACATCGGCCGCCTCCGCAACGAGCGTGCCGGTCTTGGCTTCGGCCAGCTTATCTTCGCTGAGGTAGCTGCGCACCCGGCTCCGGAGGTTCTTCGCCTTGCCGACATACAACACCGTCCCCGCGGCGTCTTTCCAGAGATACACCCCCGGATGGCCGGGAAACGTACTGATTTTCTCGGAGAGACTCATCGGTACCGCCGCGCGGCAATCCGGTACGCACCGGGAAGCATGCCGCTACAATCAAATTGTGGCACGCGCGCTTGGCCTGATCCTCATTTCGCTTCTGCTGGCGGCAGGCTTGGTCGCCCAGGAGAACGCGCCGTTGCCGCCCGAAGAGGACGAATCTTACGCCGCGCCACGCGAGTATTCCTTCAACCCGCTGCAAGCGCAAAAGGAACTGAAGATCGGCAGGTTCTACTTCAAGAAGGGCAGTTTCAAAGCGGCCGCTCTGCGTGCGCAGGAAGCGCTCAAATGGGACGATTCCCTGCTCGATGCCTACCTGATGCTGGGCGAAGCGCGAGAGCGTTTGCGCGATTCGGACGGCGCGCGGAAAGCCTATTCCCAGTTTCTGGAACTCGCCGGCGATACCGCCAAGGAGCGCAAGGAGATTGAGAAGCGCTTGCAGAAGCTCGCCAAGGCCGACGAACCGGCCAGGGTTGTCGAACCGGCTAAGGCCGCCGAGCCCTCCAAGGCCAACCCCTAGCCCCGCCTTCTCTTTTCCCGCAAGCGAGTGTGAAAAGCTTCGTTATCCGGAGGCTTTTTCGAGAATCTTCAGCAGTAACTCGGATGAAAACACCGTGCGGATGACGCCCGCGACGAGTCCATTCAGCAGCGAAGAGCATGTGGCAAGCGAGAGAAGGACGAAGACGAACGAACCCCAGCGGATCATCGTCCGATAGGTATCCATCGCTCCTTGCATGCACCCAGTATCGGCAGCGAGGAGCGGGTAGTACAAGGTTGTGCGGACCCAGGTCCTCCTAGTACTCTCCGTGTTCCAAACTGGCCGCCTAGCGAGTGCTGCCCGCTTCGACGGGTGCGTCCTCCACTGCGGAGTAGCGCCGGGCCACATAATCGTTCAGGATCTCGATGAACTCGGGCACAATCCCGTCGCCCTTGAGCGTCTTCAATAGCTTGCCGTCCATGTAGACGGGTGCTTTCGGTTCTTCGAAAGTGCCCGGCAGAGAAATGCCGATGTCGGCGTGCTTCGATTCCCCCGGCCCGTTGACGATACAGCCCATCACCGCCACTTTCAGTTCTTCCACGCCCTTATACTGCTCTCTCCAGGTTGGCATCTGCTCCCGCAGATATTTTTGGATATCGTCCGCCATTTCCTGGAAGAAAGTGCTCGTCGTGCGCCCGCATCCGGGGCAGGCGGCCACTTGGGGGGTAAAGCTTCGCAATCCGAGCGATTGCAGCACTTGCTGGCAAACCAGCACCTCTTCCGTGCGGTCGCCGTTGGGCATCGGGGTAAGGGAACTGCGAATCGTGTCGCCGATCCCTTCCTGCAGCAGGATGGAGAGCGCGGCCGTGGTGGCGACAATTCCCTTCGCGCCGAGACCGGCCTCCGTGAGCCCAAGATGAATGGGGTAATCGCAGCGAGCGGCCAGGTTCCGGTTCACATCAATCAGGTCCTGAACGGTGCTCACTTTTGCGGAAAGCACGATGTAGTTGTGGGGCAGCCCGTGCCGCTCCGCAGCCTCGGCGGAGCGCAGCGCGCTTTGCACCATCGCCTCCATCGTCACCTCGCGCGCGTCCAACGGGTTGGGTTGGCGGGCATTCTCGTCCATGAGCCGGGTAAGCAAATCGCTGTCAAGTGAGCCCCAGTTCACGCCGATCCGCACTGGACGGTCATACTCGATCGCCACCTCGATCATCGTGCGGAAGTTATCGTCGTGCTTCTTCCCGATATTTACGTTCCCGGGGTTGATGCGGTATTTGGCCAGCGCTCGCGCGCATTCGGGATACTTCTTGAGCAGTTGATGGCCGTTGTAATGGAAATCCCCCACGATGGGTGTTTCGAAGCCGAAAGCGCGGATCGCATCCACGACGATCGGCACCGCCTTCGCGGCCTCATCGTTGTTCACCGTGATCCGGACGATTTCGGAACCGGCCCGCGCCAACTCCATGATTTGATTGGCGGTAGCGGAGGTATCGGCGGTGTCCGTATTGGTCATGGATTGCACCACGACGGGGTTCGCGCCCCCCACCAGGACTCCTCCGATACTGCAGGCAACCGATTTCCGGCGAGACTTTGCGGCCATTCGACCTCCGAAACTATCTATTCTACCAGTGGGTCCCTGCCGTTCCCGCCGTTCCCCCGGCGCTCTCCGCGCTGGTGGAACCTCCAATCAGGCGCCCGAGTATAATAGATGAGGAGCAACTCCCTGGTGATCCGAACCTTTTTCCGTCTATTCACCCACATCCAGCTTTTGCCCGTTCTCGAAAGTGGCGAGGAGACCCTCGTCGGAGGGCAAGCCGTGATGGAGGGGGTGATGATGCGCGCGCCGCATAGTTACTGCGTGGCGGTGCGCAAACAAAGCGGCGAAATCCTCACCATGGAAACGCCCCTCCCCCGGCTCAGCGAGAAGTATCCTCTTCTTGGGAAACCCGTCCTGCGGGGCGTGGCCACCCTGGGCCATGCGATGTCGCTCGGCATTAAGGCGCTCAAGTTCTCCGCCGATGTCGCGTTGCATGAAGAGGCGGAGAAGGAAGCGGCGCGCAAAGGCGAAGTGTTCAAGGATAGCGGCAAACATCCCGCGGGCACCGTCCCCGGCTGGCTGATGGCCGCGAATCTGGTCTTCTCGCTCGTGTTTTTTCTCTTTCTTTACAAGTTTGTGCCTCTCCTCTTGACCGAGTGGCTTGCCAGGTACGTGCCCGCCGTCGAGAACCAGATTCTGTTCAACGCCGTCGATGGCGTCATCCGGCTGTTGATCTTCTGCGGCTTCCT
>JADYZL010000223.1 GCA_020853155.1 Bryobacterales bacterium | reverse complement strand
TTCGCCGCGCCGGCGAGCCGCGCCAGATGCGGCAACCGGCTCCACGGCCGGTAGAGCGCCTGCGAGAGAATCGAAGCGATCCGAACGGAACCGTCTTCCCGCGTGGCGCGGTTAAAGTCGATCTCCAGGTCCTCATCGCAAAGATCGGATACCGACTTCAGCGAGAAGAATCGCAGTCCTTCTGCCGATGCGAACCGGGCCACCGCCGATGCTTCCATCTCCACGGCATCTACTCCGGTTTCTCCGAAGCCGCGTTTCTCTTCGGCCGCGCCGATCACCCGCTCAACGGTAAGAATTCGTCCGGCTGGCGCAATTCCGTCCGCATCCGGCGGCATCCAGCACGGGAATCGCTCACCGGAACGCCAATCCGCCACTTCGCTCGCCAGCATCACGTCCCCCCGCCGCCAACGCGGCTGCGTGCCTCCACAATATCCGATGCTGCCCAGCGCGAAGAGGCGATCCGGTTCCGGAATAGCTGCGCAGGCCCGTTCCGCCGCACTGGCGCCTTGCCCATCCGCGAGCAGCAGCCACTCCACGCCGGCTCCTTGAATACGGCGGGCATAGCGCAAGAAACCCGGCATCGCTTCCCCCGCACCGAAGTGCCGGTGGATGCCCGCGAACTCGCTCCTCTGCGAGGCGATCAATGCAATCCGCTTCATCGGCAATATCCGTTCGCGCGAAACCACCGCACGGCCTTCGCCAACCCCTGCCGTGCGGGGGCTGGCCGGTAGCCCAGCTCCCGTTCCGCTTTAGCGGAACTCACGAACATCTTCTTGCGGGCCATTTTCACCCCGTCCAGCGGCGCGCGCGGCGCCTTGCCTGTTAGAAACGCGCCCGCCGTACTCAACGCGGCATAGGCCATCGCCACTCCGTATGGCAGTTTCCAGCGGGGGGCCGGCACGCCGCTCTCCTCGGAGAGCAGCTCAAGAATCTCCCGCATGGTCAGATTCTCTCCGCCCAAAATGTATCGCTCCCCCGGCACGCCATGCTCGAACGCCAGAAAATGCCCGCGCGCGACATCCTCCACATCCACCACATTCAGGCCGGTCTCAATATAGGCCGGCATCTTTCCACGCAGGAAATCCAGGATGATGCGTCCCGTAGGTGTGGGCTTTGCGTCTCTTTCCCCCACGGGCGCGGTCGGGTTCACGATCACGGCGGGAAAGCCTTGCGCGGCGATTTTGAGCACCACTTCCTCGGCCAGAAACTTGGATTCCTTATATGCTCCGGCCATCTGGCTGACGTCCACCGGAGTCTCCTCCGTGCCGATACCGTCCAGCGGAATCCCAATGCAGCCCACCGTGCTCGTATACACGAAGCGCTCCACTCCCTCGATGCTGGCCAATTCGAGCAGTTGCGCAGTGCCCCGGACGTTCGTCTCGAAAATCTCCTCCGGGTGGCGCGCCCACAGCCGGTAATCCGCCGCCGCATGAAACACGTAGTCGCAACCCTGAATGGCGCGCTGGACGCTTCGCGCGTCCCGAAGATCGCCTTCGCAGATCTCCACGGCGAGGCCCAGAACGGCGCTGCCCTTGCGAACGAGAGCGCGGACGGGATAGCCCTCGTCGAGCAGCAACCGGGCAATATGCCACCCCACGAAGCCAGAGGCGCCCGTGACGAGAACCGGTTTCAATTCGCTTCCAACTTCCTGGCCTCCCGCGGGCTAGCGCAGCACCCAGCGAAGCATCGTAAGATTGTCGCCGGGCTTCGAATTGATCCCCAGCGCCGCCGAGGGCTCATAGCCGCAGTGCATCATGCAGTGCTCGCAGCGAGGGTCGTTCCCATGCCCATAGGTTTCCCAATCCGTCTCCGTCATGAATCCCTCGAAGGTCTCGTGATGGGCGTCGGTGATCAGATAGCAGGGCCCCTTCCAACCTTCCACGTTGTACGTCGGGTTGCCCCAGGCTGTACAGGGCAAATCGCGCTCGCCCTTGAGGAAATCCAGATAAACGGGAGTCGAATTTAGCTTAAATCGAGCCGCCATCGCGTCGATATCCTTGAATTTCTCATGAATATCGTCGCGAGTCATGAAAATCTCACGGTCATTCACCGCGGAATACCCGTACGCCGGCGCGATCATGTGGCCATCGAGATCGAACTGTTCAAGAAATTCGTACAATGCCCAGATCTCTTTCATGTCGGTCTCTTTGTAGACCGTCGTGTTGGTGCAGACCTTGAAGCCCTTCTCTTTCGCAGCCTTGATGCCCGCGACGGCCTCCTGGAAGACGCCCTCGCGCTCCACCGCCAAATCGTGCGTCTTTTCAAGACCATCCAGATGAACATTGAAAAACAAGCGCTTATCCGGCGTATATTCGTGGACTTTCTTCCTCAGAAACATCCC
Source organism: Bryobacterales bacterium (assembly GCA_020853155.1). Lineage (GTDB taxonomy): Bacteria > Acidobacteriota > Terriglobia > Bryobacterales > Bryobacteraceae > JACTMJ01. The sequence continues at coordinate 640 of JADYZL010000223.1, read as the reverse complement.
GTTCGTACAGAGATAAATATGCCGGTTCCGTTCGAGAAGCTCCCTGGTCAACTGCGCGAGTTCCGGATAAAGGAACGGCTCACCGCCGCAAATGGAGACCACCGGCGCTCCGCATTCATCGGACGCCGCCAGGCACTGTTCGAGCGTAAGGCGTTTGCTGATGGTGGTCTCATACTCCCGGATCCTCCCGCAACCGGTGCAAGTGAGATTGCAGGCATGCAGCGGCTCCAGCATCAACACCAGCGGAAACCGCTTGTTGATCATCGGGTGCGGCGTACGCTTGCCGCCATGGCTGTGCTTCTCGTGCAGAATCCGGAATGGGTTTGATGCGCCGTTCTTCTTCGAATCGTCTCGCTGCCAGCTCGCGGGCGGGTTCCGCTTATTGCGGTAAATATACCCGGCCAGCCCCATCGTCATCGAGATTGGAAATCGCATACCCATTCACTCCGAATTCATCCGCCGCCGGGCGCGCCTCCGCGCACGGCGGCAATCCTCCCTTGCAAGGGAGGATCTACTCGCTCTCGCCCAGCGAATTTCGATAGCACGCCAACGCCATCAGCGGGAAAGTGTGCCGGTAGTAGTGATACGTGAGGTAGAACACCCTCGGGAATCCTGTCCCGGTGGAAAGCCGCTCGTCCCA
>JADYZL010000222.1 GCA_020853155.1 Bryobacterales bacterium | reverse complement strand
CGGCGCAGGTTGTCACCGAGGATGGCTTGGCGATCTTCCATGGAAACGTCGAGTTCGTCGAAGACCTGCCACTGCGTTTCGAGGATGGTGGAATCCCAACCTTTCGGAAATCCCGTGGAGTTTGAGCCGAAGAGCAGGCGCCGCGGCCCCACGACATCGAGCGCCTTGCGGAAGACATCGGTGAGGCTGAGGTTCGAATCCTGGTAGCGAATCCACGAGTTGGGGCTGGAGGTATCGAAGTACACGTTCGGACAAATGCCGCCGAGCAGGAGCGCTTCGCGAAAGTAGCCCGCGCCGAAGTGAGGAACGATGAAATTCACGGTGGGGTAGCGGAGCGCGAGCGCGTGAAGATCGATGGGGTTCGAATAGCTCATGTCGAAGTTCGAGGGCAGGCCCAGTTTCCCTCGCACACCCACGGCCAGCAATCCGCAATGGACGAAGACCACGGCGCCAGGCGTCTCCGCGGCCAATCTCACCACGGCATCCACCCGAGGCTCGCGCAGCCAGAAGCGGTGCATCGCAGGGAGCAGGCAGATTCCCTTCATCCCCCGTGCCAGGTTGCGGCGCACGATTGCGGGAGCGTCATCGACGAGAGGATTGAGGAAGAAATATCCAAAGAAATGGGACGGAAACGCAGCCATCGCTTCGGCCACCGAATCCTCGTCGCCCGGGATGGATGCCATGAGCGCGGCTTGGCCCACATGGTGGCGCTCCATCTCCAAGAGCCAGCGTTCCGCGAACAACGCCGGTGACTTATCGGGTAATTCCCAGCCCAGGATCTCCAGGGTGCGCTGGATTTCCGCATCTCCGGCATCACCCGCGCGTTCGGCGGTAAGCAGACGGAAATAGTTGTAGGAGAAGAAATGCAGATGGGCGTCGGCAATGGGCCGTGGCAACCGGGAATATGGCATGTATACTCTTTTGCGTATTTTAAGGCCTTCGCGGTAACAACGATTTCCAACGGGAGCGTACGAACGGCTAGGTTTGGCGCTTCTTGAGGATGCCGGATTGCATGGCAACACTCACCAAACCCGCGACGTGCTTCACACCCAGTTTACGCATGATCGTCTTCCGGTAGGTGCGGACGGTTTCCACTTGCAGATGCAACAGGTTTGCAACGTCTTTGCTGGTGTTGCCGGCTGCGACGAGTTCCAACACTTCCAACTCGCGCGGAGAAAGGGACTCCACGCCTTCGAGGACCGGACGCTTACGGCTGCCCGTGGCCGGCATACGCCGCACGAGAGCTTCGGAGACTTCGGGCGAAAGATAGATACCCCCCACGGTGACGGCCTTGAGCGCAAGCCGCAGGTCGTCGGAACTCCCCTTCTTGAGCACAAAGCCGCGCGCGCCCAATTGCAGCGCATGGCTTACGACATGCTCATCGTCGTTCATTGATAGCACGAGCACACGGCTCAGCGGGCTGCGCATTTGAATGGGAGTGATTGCCGTAAGGCCATCCGTTTCGCCGAGTTGCAAATCAAGTACGACAATATCCGGTTGAAGCTGCGCGGCCAGGCGGATGGCTTCCTCAACGTCGCCCGCCTCCGCGACGACGTCAAACTCCTCATTCTGCTGCAAGAGTTCGCGCACGCCTTCGCGGAAGATCCGGTGGTCGTCGACAATCAATACGCTCGTAGGCATCGAAATTCTTGGAGCTTCACCCGGTCCGCTTGAGTGTCCCGGTGGCGTCTTCGGCGCCGGGATGCCGAAGGGACGCACGCCCGCCCTCGTGCCGTGTATCAATACAAAAGGGAATGCGATGAAGTCGCGGCACCCGCCGCCATGCCTTTCCTGGAAGCGATTAAGCCGGATTCCGCGCGGAGAACTCGACGGTTCTCCGGCGCCGACACTGATGGCGAGTGTGAGCGGCGCCTTGACTTGTTCTCGATCTTAGAACATACGTTATCAGGAATCGTTTCTCCAGAACAAGGGTCTCGCGGAATGTGCCGGAACCTAGGGTTGGCGCGGGCATCGCGCTTCCAATTCGCGCAGTTCTTTGAGCGACTTTCTCACGGACTCAATCACCTCCCCAAGGCTCTCCGCGAGATCCGCCACGAGGGCATCCGCGGCGGGGTCAAGTTGCTTTCCGCTTCGAAGAAGTTCAAGGCGCATCGCGATCGCCGCCAGTGGGGAACCGACTTCGTTATGGAAGCGGCGAATCATCCCGTGGAGCAGGTCGCCGGGCGCCATGGCGGAAGATGCAGCCTCTGAAGCCGCGGCGGCCCCGGATGGGATCGGCGGATCCTCCGGCGGGTTCCTTTTCCGCGCCTTGCCAAGCGACCCGATCCGCTCTTCTCGTGACTGGGTCATCGCTTCATCGCCAAGGAATGTCTCAAAGGAGCACCCGCGATCTATTTCTTACGGGCGAGCGCCTTTCTCGCGGCTGCGACGACCGGCGCGGCGCGCATGCCGTATTTGTCGAGCAACTCATCCGGCGTGCCGGATTCCGCGTAGTCCGTCAAGCCGACAAACTCCATCGGGCAGGGGTTCGTTTCGCTCACCACTTGTGCAACGCGCACCCCAAGGCCGGCATCCACGAGGTGCTCTTCGGAGACCACGATGGCCCCCGTTTCCTTGGCGGCGCGAACGATTGCTTCGCGGTCGAGCGGCTTCAAGGAATACATGTCAATGACGCGCGCGGAGATGCCCTCGGCATCGAGCGCTTCCGCGGCGCGAATGCTCTCCGCCACCATCAAGCCATGAGCCATCAGGGTGACGTCTCCGCCATCTAGCAACTGTCGCGAACCGCCCACTCTGAACCCGTCTTCGGAGTCGTAGATCACAGGGACCTTCGGACGGCCGGCGCGAACGAAGAACGGACCTTCCGTGTCCACCGCGAGTTCGATACAGGCGCGCATGGATTTGTCGTCCGCGGGGGAGAGGACGACGAAACCGGGCAGGGAGCAGGCCAGGCTGAGATCCTCAATGCTCATCTGCGAGGGGCCATCCTCGCCGATCGAAATGCCGCTATGGGTTCCCACGACCTTCACGTTGACGTTGGGGTAGGCGACCACTGTGCGCAACTGTTCGAAGCCCTTGTTCATCACGAACACGGAGAAGCTCGAAACGAAGGGAATCTTGCCGACGGAGGCAAGACCGGCGCCGATGCCCACCATGTCCGCTTCGGCGATCCCGACGGAGAAGAAGCGCTCCGGGTGCTCGGCCGCGAAGTAGTGCGTCATGGTGGATTTGGAAAGATCCGCGTCACAGACGACAATCCGGGAGTTCGACTTCGCCAGTTCCGCCAGCTTGCGTCCGAATGCCTCGCGGGTAGCCACTCCAGATTTCAGTTCGTATTGTGTAGATAGCGCCATCGTAGTTCGTTTCCTCTGGTTTGATTGACAATGCCCGGAGAGCGGGAATCGGTCTAAGCAAGCTCCGCCAGCGCCTTTTCCATCTCCTGCTGAGTGGGCGCGGTACCGTGGAATTTCGGGTTGTTCTCCATGAAGGAAACGCCCTTGCCCTTGATCGTATGAGCGATCACGACGGAGGGCGCCGACGTGGTGGCGGCGGCTTCGTCCCAGGCCTTCTGCAATGCGGCGATGTCGTGGCCATCCACCTCGATGACGTGATAGCCGAAACTGCGCCACTTATCGGTAAGCGGCTCGATCGCCATGATGTCTTTCACGAAGCCGTCGAGTTGAATCTGGTTGTAATCGACGATCGGCACGACGTTCGTAACGTTGTGGAACGCACCGAACATGGCAGCTTCCCAAACCTGGCCTTCCTGGATTTCCCCGTCTCCCAGGACGCAAAACACACGGCCGCTTCGCCCGTCGAGCCGCATGCCGCAGCCCATGCCCAGGGCAAGCGAAAGCCCCTGCCCGAGCGACCCCGTGGAGGCGTCGAGGGCGGGGATGAACCGCACGTCGGGGTGCCCCTGATAGATAGAGCCCAGTTTGCGGAGGTTGTTGAGTTCTTCCACCGGCGTATAGCCGCACTCGGCCATCACCGAATACAGGACCGGCGCGGCGTGGCCCTTGGAAAGGATGAAGCGGTCGCGGTCCGGCGAACTGTGGTTAGCCGGGTCATGCTTCATCCGGTCGAAGAAGAGGCTTACGAGAATTTCCACCGCCGACAGAGATCCGCCGGGATGGCCGGATTTCGCAGCCGTAATCATCGTGATGATATGGCGCCGGATTTTCTTGGAAATTGCCTGAAGTTCCGTAACGTCGCTGGTCTTGATCATGATTTTGAAGCCTAAATATCAGAATAACATGGCCGCTTCGGGAGGCCTCACGAATGGGGCTTCGCGGCATGGTGTGGCGCGCGGCCAAGGGGGCCAGGCAGGCTTCGTGTCGCGGGCGGACTTGGTGGGAACCGGGAGACGGCGCGGGCGGGAACCGGCCTTCGCGCGCTACCCTTGAGCTATGCATTCCCGCTTTGATCGACGTGCTTTCCTGGCCGCCGCCTTCGCCGCGGCCGCTCCGGCCGGTTTCGCGGACGCCGGACGCAAAGCGCCGCCGTTTGAAACGAAGACGCTGATCGGCCGCCGCATTCGTCTCGAAGATTACAAAGGCAAGACACTGCTG
>JADYZL010000221.1 GCA_020853155.1 Bryobacterales bacterium | reverse complement strand
CTTGCGTAGTTGCTTGACCGCCGCGTTGGTGGGGCTTTCCACTGCCGTCGCGCTCGTTTTCGATTTCCCGAAGTGGGTTGCCATGTGCCCTCATTATCTCTTAGGGTCTTCGAGGCGGGCCGGGAGAATTCGCTTCGCGTTGCGCCACCGGGCCTGGCGCCATTTGTCACCTGGCAGAGCTTAAGCGAGTCTAATAGGTAGACTCATGCCTATTTACGAATATCGCTGTCTCCATTGCGGCCGGAAATTCGAAAAGATCCGGCGGGTTACGGAACGGGACCGGCCCGCCGAGTGCCCGGAATGCAAGTCGGAGGATTCCGTGCCGCAGATCTCCGGATTCGCCACCGGCAGTTGCGGCACAGGCGGTGGCGGCCGCGGGCGATTCACTTGAGCGTAGGGTAACGGGCGGCAGTTTGCCGCCCTCCGCTTGACCTGGGACGTCCGACCACGATTGCAGCCATCCAGCCTCCACCGATAGGCGCGCAAAGCGTCCTTTTTGCGGAACGAAGCCAGACCTGTGCTTCGCAATCTTACAGATCTTACAGTTTTGTCGGTTTTTATCGGCCATAAGTGCGTGCCTCCATGGGCGCTCGCTCGCGAGGCTATTCGAATGTCAAACCGTGCATTGTGGACCCACGGTTGCGAGAAGAGACGGAAATCTCCCCGGCACTGTGATTATCCGGTTGGCGGCGTGGAATCCGAACCATTACATGGGCAATGGGAGGGCGGAGCGTGCCTAAAGTACGGAAACCGGGATAGTTATGAAGCGAAGAAAGATCCGATAGATCGGTGACTGCGCGGAAGACAAAAGGATTCGTACCCGGAATTCAAAGAAGACGCCCAAGCGCGGAGGGCGTTGAGGCGCAGCGCGAACCGTGGAATGCGATGTCAGAAGAAGCCCCGTAGACTCGTTGAGTGCCCGGAGGCGCGATTTTACGGAACGAAGCCAATCGAGGATCGGGCAATCGGCCTAAGCCGAGGATGTCCCGGGCGTGGCCGCGCAGGAGTCGCACCCGCATATGGGCGGATGCTCCATGGACTCGCTCTCGCGAGGCTTTTTTCTTGTCTAACGGGTGGGAGATGGTTGTTCTGGCTTTCCACGGGCTTACGCCGCATGGCAACAGTTACTGTCGCGCTTTCGGCGCTTTTCGATGGGACCGGGATGTGCGAGGCTGGGCAGGGTGTGTGCGTGGCGGGAAGGGGCGCGTGGCGTTCCGCTGGGCGTGATCCGTGTTCCGGGCAGATGGTGATCGTTACTTGAGCGATGGTGGCTTGCTTGGCTGAATCGCGTTTGGCGTGGTCCGGGATTCGAGGGTTGGGGATGGGCCCATTTGTGCATCCGTTTGATTGTAGCGGCGGTCTTCGTAGAATCGTTCGGCCGGATGGGTTGGAGGTGGATTTCGCGCGACTTTCTGGGCCGGGAAGTGATTGCAAGGATTGAAGTTGACTGTTTCCGGCAGGCATGAAGCTTTCTTTTGCAAGGGTGTGATAGCTAAAGTTCTCATCGGTCCGGCGCGCGGAAAAGCGGGAGGTGGGTTTGGGAGGGGGAACTCTCTCTCATTTCCCCTATCAACACCCGCCGATGGACGAACGGCGACTAATGAAGCCACTAGAATCCCAGAAGGGTCAAGTATTTTCATGTTTTATGGTAGTAGGCGGGGCTGTTGAGGTTCGCCAAGCTGTGACGCGCCATTTTCGAAAATCGCAACAGTCCAAGCGTCCAGAAAAAGTCGAATGTGAGCGACACTAACGGCTTTGGGGCGCCCGGGCCAATGATCAAACAGCCCCCCGACTGCGGCCCGCATGGGAATGCCGTCGAAATGGGCCTGAAATGCCTGAGTGTAGCGGGTGTCCGGGTAAGGCGACAAAAGCAATCGTTTCCTTGGCGCTGCATCTTCCTTGATGCGGCTAAGACGCTGTTGGACGGCCTCAAGATCGAGATTTCCAGAAACCATCCACATCAGGTCGAGAACGTGGGTCAGGCGAATGTCATTCTTGACCGCGCGAAAGGATTCTTCGTCGGCGCAATCGCGAAGGAGTTCGACCATGTTGTGAACGGTGCCGTCCTTGAGGACACGGACCACAGTCCAAGAGCGCTTGACGAAGGCTCCGGGAAGTCCGTCCGCGAAGCCGGGAGGAAGAATATTGCGGATACGATCTTCCGGATCGGCCTGAACGCTGAAGTAACGTTTCAGCTCTTTCCCAATCTCGAAGCTCCAATCATCGAACTCGGGCAGCGCACTGCGAATTTGGGAGATGGTTGATTCAATTTGAGCTTGACCTCCGGACTGGGCGGCAAGTGAGTGAAGGAGTTCAAGTGAGCGAATCGGATCCTGTTCGTCGGAGCCGCTGTCATCGCCTGGCCACGCAGCAAGCATAGTTCCTCTCGGACGACAGCCGCCCGACCTTATCCAATTATATTATAAGGCCACGCACATTCCCAACTAGCGGAAATCGAACACGTCCCAAGTGCTTGGTTTGGCGAAGGTGAGGATCTCCGAACATCATGCGAATGGTGCGGCGTAGACTGGGCACTCGAACTGCCGCCTGCATTCGGTTGATCGACACTTCTGGAAGCCTAGGCTCACTCTCCGCGTAAACCGGCGAATTCGAGGAGGTTGTCACGAAACTGCCGTTCAAACACGTTACGAATAAGGGCGCGCCACCATTTCCAAAACTTCGTTCCGTAACGCGGGCCGGCGACTTACCACAAGGCGCTTTCAGCTTTCGTTTGGGAGGACAGTCCGGCTACCTGCGAATCCTTCCGCGCGAGCAATCGGGGACGAAAGCCGAGAACGAATCCGGTTTTCTCATCAAGTTGCCAAGCTTTAGGAGGTTGATCGCCAAAAAATATCTTGACAGCCAGAAAAAGCAGCATCAAAATCTTCGTATAATCAATGCGCGTTGGGGATTATCTCACCTTTCCAATATCCCCCTCGCTCTACCTTCAATATAACCCAAAAGGAGAAGTTCAATGCCAGTCAAGAAGTCAACCACTAAGCCCATGCCGCAGGGAGCCGACACAATGCGCGTGGCGACCACTATGCGACCCAAGAAGCGAATGGAACTTCAGCTTCAGAATGCATACCAGGCAGATGGAAGTTGTTACTATTGCGGCGTCTGCTTAGTGGACGGTCCAAGCCCGGACTTTGAAGTTGCGTATCTCGCTGTGGTCCTGAGCTAGCTTCATACTAAGTTGTTGGTAAGGCGGCCCACATCTTTCCTTTGTCATTCGGTGAGGCGCAATGGCGCGTACGCAACCTTCCTGTTTCATGAGGGTTGGCTGATAAGCGTAGAGGTTTCATTATGCAGGAACTTTATCCCTGTCTCCGAAGCGGCGTGAAGCTGCGGACTTCCGCTTCCGGCCCTGGCATCGTAGATGTAACAGGTGGAAATGAATACCGATTATCCGCCGCTGCCGCAGCAGTCTTCGCACTCTGTGATGGATCGAAGAACATACGCGGAGTGGCGGATGATTTGGCAGAGGAGTGGGAGTTTGATCCGGGAGAGATATTGGATTTCCTGGTTGACGCCGCCAAGCGTGGCTTCGTACTGCTGTCACCCGATTTGATCCCGACTCCAGTCCGGATTGTTGGAGATCCGGAGCTGGACTTCCCCCACATCGTGTCCCTGGAAATCACAACGACGTGCAACATCGCCTGTACCTATTGCTATGGATGCTATGGGCCGGAGAAGAAAGAACACTTCCCGTTCGAGCGCGTGCCCGAATTCTTTGACATGCTTGCGGACAGGGGAGTCTCAGGTATCGAGATTACCGGCGGCGAGCCATTGGCCCACCCACGTTTCGCCGACCTGTATCGTGCCGCCTTCGAGCGCTTCAATCTCGTCTCTTTGATCAGTAACGGCATACTCTGGAAGCCCATGCACTTTGAGATTCTCGAGAATGCGGGAAATCGCCGGAAGGCCTATGTGCAAATTAGTATCGACGGCTCCGACGAAGCCACCAACGCTCTGGTGCGACAGAAGAGGTATACGTTCGAGAAGACCGTTTCTACGATCCGGAGGCTCGTGGAACTCGACGTGTTGTGCAGGGTGGCCTATGTCGTAACACGGGAGAACGCACATGACCTGAGGAGCACGGCTCTCCTTCTCCGGGAACTTGGTGTCAAGATGTTCGCGGTATCTGTGGCCGATGGCATCGGGCGTGGGGCTCAATTGACGTATGCCGACGGAAAGTCCCTGGTGAACTACACTAGCCCCGAGGCTTCTGAGATAATCCAGGTCGTGACGGATGTAAACGAGGAATTTCAGGATATATTATACAACATCCGGCGCATTCAAGGTGAGTATGAGCAGATGTTCCCCGGAGAAGACGTGCGAACGGCTCTCCATAATTGTGGAGCAGGCCATGCGATGGTCGCCGTTCGTTCAAACGGCGACATTACCGGTTGCCAGTATATGCAAGAGGGCGTAGCACACTTGGGGAATATCTTGGAGGGCGACCCGACTAAGGCGTTCAACGAAGAGAAGAGCCGCTTGATGCGGTCATTCTACAAGGACGCCAGCGACCCCGCTTGCATGCACTGCTCCTATAACGGTTTCTGTGCAAACTGTATGGTCCGAATCTACGAAGCCAACCGGGAACGTCTCGCTGCGGGCAAAGGATTGTGCGGCGTTGTGCGCCGAAATGGACTTGACCGGGTGTTCGACTTCAATTTACCCACGATGCACAATGTCAGCGGCTTGGTTCAGATTGGCGCTGCTCATACTCGCGTGCCAATGCCTGAGGGCCGCCAATTCCCGCCCGCATGAGGAAGGATGCTTACGTGAGCAGACCCATACACGTGGCGGTCTTGGACAGCGGGCTCCGTTCGGATGAAAGAGCCGAGCTAGGGGAGATCAGGGAAGCGTGGAAGGGCTCGTTTGACAGCTATGAGGATCGCACAGGCCATGGGACTACTTGCGCGAGGCTGATCCGGAAAGCGGCACCGAGTGCGCACCTATACATTGTAAAGATATTCGATATCACCGGGGCTACCTCACCGGAATTGGTGCTGCAGGGCTTGCAGTGGTGTATAGACAACGGCATGGATGTAGTAAATGTCAGCGTGGCCGTTCCCGAAGTGGGTTACTATCATGAGTTCGCGGATATATGCCGCAGGGCGGCGTCTCACAACATCACTATCGTTTCGGCTGCGGATAATATGGGCCGACCATGCCTGCCGGCGTATTGCGAGACGGTGATTGGAGTTGGAGGCGCGCATGTAAGGGAGGCCATGATCCTCCATCGACCCGGGCATCCGATTGAGTTCTACGCAAGCCCGGAGGGTAACGATCCGAGGGGGGGAGGGCAGGGCTCCAGTTACGCCACAGCTAGGATCTCGGGGCTAATTGCGAAGACTCTTTCCAATTTCGAGAGCCGGGACATTGCGGTGATCCGGGCAATAGTGGCTCACGGTGGACTCCCGTACGACCATAACGCGCAGCCGCTAGCCGAGTACGCTGATTGCGATTTGGTGCGAATGGCCACACCGATTATTCATCGCAGCTATCTAGCTGATGCCATTGGACAGTTCGGAAGCTCCGTTCTGTATGGGTCGCAACTGGATGTCGATCTCTTTTCCGAGCACAGGCGGCACCTACGCTTTCCCGTAGCCGGTCTATTTGGTAGCCGTAGCCAGCCGCCGTTGCTGAGCCATCTGACCATTTCAGGCGATCCACGCGAGCGAGTGATAGATGCCTTAGACGAGGCCGAGACTCTAATTGTTGGCCATGTCGCCGCCGATAGCGCCGATGCTTCGGCGGTTCTCACCGCAGCGTGTGAGCGAGACAGGAATATTTTTTGGCTGCGAAAGCCCCAACGGCCGGCGAACGGGAACGGCTTGGCCTCGACTCGCGGCTGGACGAAGTGGGCTGGAGGCGATGAGAGCACCTTACTTGCGTGGTTGGAGAATATCCCGCCTGGCCACATCTCCAAGGCCTTGCTGCCAGTTCTGGCTGTCGTTCATATCGGCCGCCCACGGATCGGGCAGTTCCGAATCGAACTGATGATTCGTGATGCTTTCCGCCGGGCGGGGCACAATATAGCCCAAATCGGTTCGGTACCGTACGCCGAGTTATTCGGTTGCCAATATTCGCATTGGTCTGCGTGCCTCCCCGAATCGTGTCCGCCTGGTATCCGCGTGGCCCTGGGGAAAGCCCTCGCGGAATCCTCCGACCATGCGACCGTCGGCGCTCAACTCCTGAT
>JADYZL010000220.1 GCA_020853155.1 Bryobacterales bacterium | reverse complement strand
TTCGGCTGGGACACAACAAAGGAGGAAAATGTTGCTGCCGGGCACAGACCGTCTATCAGAATAGCGTGGTTTGGGGGTAGTGTCAAGTTCCAGTTCACCTTCGCGCGACCGGGGTCAGTTCCTTCGCCTGGCTTGAAGGCGGCGGATGGATCCTCGAAAGAGCACCCACCCGCCGCTTCCAGAAAGCAAATGGCAAAATCGCGCCAACGGGAACGGATTACTTTACTTCAACCGCGGCGCCGGCTTCCTCAAGCTTCTTCTTGAGTTCTTCCGCTTCCTGCTTGGTAACGCCTTCCTTCACCGGCTTGGGAGCCGCTTCCACCAGATCCTTGGCTTCCTTGAGGCCGAGCGATGGGATAATCTCACGCACCACCTTGATGACGCCGATCTTCTTCGCTCCACCGTCCTTCAAGATGACCGTGAATTCGGTCTGCTCTTCCGCCGCGGGCGCTGCCGCGGCCGGGCCAGCGGCGACCGCCACGGAGGCTGCCGCAGCCGATACGCCCAATTTTTCCTCGAGAATCTTCACCAGTTCCGCCGCTTCGAGCAGCGTCAGACCCTGGATTTGCTCCGCGATTGCTTGAATGTCCGCCATTTCCCTTTATCTCCTATCGAATCGAATCTCTTCTGAACAGCAACGGCCTCACCCGAATCGCGGGCCCTATGCCGACTTGAACTTTTCTTCCTTGACGCCTTGATCCACGACAACCGCGAGATTGCGCCCCACACCGTTCGTGACACGCGCCAACATCGTCGCCGGGGCATTGATGAGATAGAGCAGTTTCGCGAATAGCTCATCTTTCGAGGGCATCTCCGCGAACGCCTTGATCTGGTCGATATTCACCACCCGGCCTTCAACGATGCCGGACTTAAACGTGAATACGGGGTTCTCCTTGGCGTATTTCGCAAGCGCCTTGGCGAGGGCGACCGGATCTTCGCGGGTGTATGCGATGGAGGTCATCCCCTTTAAGCCCTTGAAACCCGCTTCCGCGCTGGTGCCTTCGGCGGCGAGTTCCGCCACATTATTCTTCACGACTTTGTATTGCCCGCCCGCCTCGCGAACCGCTTTACGCAGGTTGAAATCCTGCAACACTTTCATCTTTTCGTAGCTGGCAATGAACACGTCCGGCGAGGCTTCAAACTCTTTGCGCAACTCCGCAAGATCTTTTTGTTTCTCTTCTTTGCGTTTCATGGGATTCTCCGCGCAGGCCAAAGCCCGCTTCGCGCTGATTTATGCCTGCTTGGCGTTGAATGCCGTCACTTCGAGCATCACGCCCGGCCCCATTGAAGTGGCCACCGCGGCGCTCTTGACATACTTTCCCTTCGCCGCCGCCGGCTTCGCGCGGAGCACCGCGCCGATCAGGGTATTGGCGTTATCGAGCAACTTGTCGTGATCGAAACTCACGCGGCCGACGGAAGCGTGGATAATCCCTGTCTTATCGACACGAAATTCCACTTTACCTGCCTTGATCTCATTCACCGCCGCGACGACATCCTGGGTCACCGTCCCCGTTTTGGGATTCGGCATCAGGCCGCGAGGGCCGAGGACCTTGCCGAGCTTTCCCACCGAACGCATCATGTCGGGCGTAGCAACGACCGCATCGTAATCGATCCAATTCTCGGATTGGATCTTAGTGACCATTTCCTCGCCGCCGGCGAACTCGGCGCCCGCTTCAAGCGCTTCCTTCACTTTGTCGCCGGATGCGATCACGAGCACGCGCTTGGTCTTACCGAGGCCATGCGGCATCACCACCGTGCCACGGACCATCTGGTCCGCGTGCCGCGGATCGACGCCCAGGCGAAGGTGTACTTCAAGCGCTTCATCAAACTTCGCGAAACGGATCTTCTGGGCAAGTGCGATCGCATCCGCCAGAGCGTACTCGCGATCTTCCACCTGCGCAGCCGCAGCCTGATATTTCTTACCGGATTTTTTTGCCATCGTTCCTCACTGGTTCGAGCGGCCTTGCCCAGATAGGCTCGGCCTCCCATTGGGAGCTTGGGGGTTTGCTCGGCTTGGGGCTTGCGGAGGCTCCTCTCTGAAGAAACCCAACTGCGAATCCGGGATTCAACCCCGGATCTCCACCAATCGCCAAACCTTTTAATGTTAGCAGACGTCGGCGAGCCACGCAAGTACCCAGATTCGACCTGGCTTGAACCTGCGCGTCGCCGCAACTCCACGGCGGCAGCGGTTTACGCGATGACGTCCACGCCCATGCTCCGGGCGGTTCCGCGCACGCTATTCCGGGCCGATTCCACGTCGAAGCTGTTGAGATCCGGCATCTTGATGCGCGCGATCTCATCCACCTGGGCTTCGGTGATCTTGCCCACCTTGCTCTTGTTCGGCTCCGCGGAGCCTTTGGCAAGGCCGAGAGCCTTCTTGATCAACACCGGCACCGGGGGAGTCTTGGTGATAAAGGTGAATGAACGATCACTGAAGATGGTGATCACCACCGGGATGATCAACCCTTCCTGATCTTTCGCCGACGTCCGCGCATTGAACGCCTTGCAGAACTCCATGATGTTCACACCCTGCGGGCCGAGCGCCGTCCCTACGGGCGGGGCCGGCGTCGCTTTACCCGCCGGAATCTGAAGCTTTACCGAACCAGTTACTTTCTTCGCCATCTTCTTCTCTCACTTCACCGCTTCTTGTCTGAACTCGCCGGCGGGCGCCTTCACACGACATTCCCACCAAAAACTTTTGCTTTCCCGGCCAGATCCCCAGCCGGGCGTCAGGCCATTTTTTCCACTTGCAGGAAGTCCAATTCCACGGGGGTGGAACGGCCAAAAATCGTCACCATCACGCGCAGCGTGTTGCGCTCGAGATTGAGTTCGTCGATCTTACCCTGGAAGTTAGCAAACGGTCCGTCGATAATGCGAACGGTTTCGTTCTTCTCATAGGTGAGTTTCGGACGCGGACGCTCCGCGGCTTCGGTCTGGCGGTAGAGAATGGAGTTCACTTCCGTGGCACTGAGCGGGACAGGCTGGCCGCCCCCCCCCACGAAGCCGGTCACACGCGGGGTGTTCTTCACCTGATGCCAGAGATCGTCATCCATCTCCATCTGCACCAGCACATAGCCCGGATAGAGAAGGCGCTTACTGGTCACCTTCTTCCCATTGCGCATTTCCACCACTTCCTCGGTGGGGATGAGAATTTGCCCGAGGCGCTCCGCGAACCCGAATGCCGCAGCGCGCGTACGCAGACTCTCCGAGACCTTATTTTCAAAACCGGAGTAAGTATGGATGATGAACCAGTTCATCAGCGGGTGCTCATCCTGCCCCGGAATCTTGTTCGGATCCGGAACAGCGGCAGCTTCATCCGCATCGCCGGAGGCTCCAGCAGACGCATTCTCGACGTCCTCGACCGGCTCGTCCGCGGCACTTCCCTCCGCGACGGCAAGCACTGTGGATTCGCCCGGCTCAGTGAATTCACTCATCGCTTCGTCCACCGGCGTCTCATTTTCAGCGGCTTCGCTCACGGCAGTCTCAGCCAAGCTAGGCTCATCCGCTTCCATCGTCATTAGCTCTTCGATGACCTCCGAGGCTTCCTCGGGATCCTCATCCCCGCTCGCATCCGTGAATGCGGGATCCGCCGCGGTGAGTTCCGGGATCTCCTCCGCCTCCAGCTCTCCGGGGGAAGCGAGGGTGTCATCGGACAACTGCGCGTCGACTTGCTCTTCGGGATTCTCGTCAAAAGGATTCATGGTCAGTGGTGCGCGCCGGCCGCGGCGCGGCTCTCTACTTGGTTAGCGTGGAAATCAGATAGTTGATGCCCCGGCCCAGAGCCATGTCCACTACCGCGAAGAACAGGGCAAACAGGAAAACGCAGACAATCACGACCGCCGTGGTCGCCTGAACCTGTTTCTTATTGGGCCAGGTTACCCGGCGCATCTCCTGCCGCAATTCGTCCACGTAATTGCGAAGGCGCACAATCACATTCGGCTGCGCGTCAGCCACGGCTTTCGTTCCCATAATCTCTTGCTGTGCCTCGTCCCTACGCAGACCGTCTGCGCCAAAAAACTGCCTGACCGGCGATGTTCCGCGATGTCACGGGATGCCTTGCCGGAAGCCGGTGAGCCCTGGTTCGCAATGCATGCTCCGGACCGGCTCTGTTGAAAACTGCAAATCTCCGGCGCCGAAGTGGCGAGTCGAAGTTGGCAGGGGTGGCAGGAATCGAACCCGCATTTACGGTTTTGGAGACCGCTGTTCTACCGTTGAACTACACCCCTGTGTCTGTCTGGCCTGTGCCTGTCTGGCTTGCGCCCCGCTGCCTTGCGTCCAACGGCCCTTTGCCTGGCCGCCTGTACGCCGGTCGAACCTTCGCGTCGAACCGTCTCCGCGCTCGGAATGGCTCATTCACTCATTCCGCCGCCACCGGCCCGCATGATCTTCGCCGGAGCCCGCGGCTCAATTCCGGAAGATCCCGCGTTTGCCTCAGCTTTCATAGTGTAGCGCACCGGGCGGCCCCTCCGGTTTTCGCCTGCGAGGAACGCCGCGCGCCACACCTGCTGCCGCAGTCTATTTCGCTTCCCGGAACGTGGTATGCC
>JADYZL010000219.1 GCA_020853155.1 Bryobacterales bacterium | reverse complement strand
GCGCGGCTACCAGCCGTTCCGCTGCCGCAGATTACGAATCTGCGCGACGTGATGCGCCCCATGCCAGGCATAGAGCGCCGTATACTTTTCGATCGAGCCGGGGCCGGATTGCGGGTGGACCATTGTGCGCTGGAAGTCTTCAGGCGCAAGCTTGTTGAGCAGCGTCACCCAGCGGGAATGCGCGCCTTGCACGATGCTCAGCGAGGAAGCAACCGGCGCGGTCCGGGCATCCACCAGTTCCGCCCACAATTTTTCGTCGTAGCCCTTCACGAGCGGGGCGTCTTCGGTGAGCCCCAGGCGAATGCGAATATACGCATTCATGTGGCTATCCGCGAGATGATGCACCACCTGCCGCACCGTCCATCCTTCCGGGCGGTAAGGCGTATCGAGTTGGTCATCGTCCAGGGTATCGAGCACGCCCTCCAACTCGCCCGGCAGCCGCGCCAGATCGTGAATCCACGCCTCCCGTTGTTTGGGTGCGGTGGCCGCGTCGAATGAAAATTGCCCGATCGGATAACGCAAATCCTCGCTCATCGTGAATGAACCTCCGGCTTTCAGTATCTCGTGAAACGTCCGCGCGGCCTATTCGCGGCGGAGGATGAGCCAATCCGGATCCAGTTCCACGCGCGCCGGAGCCGCGCGGAACGTCCAGCTATACTCCTCCACGTCGCTCGAAGTGTGTACCCACCGGGTTTCCGCGGGCCCGCGCGCAAACCGGATCACCACCGGCGCCATCGTCCCGAACTCCTTCGAAACCATCGTCTGCGTGAGGCTGGCATTCACGGTTACCCTCGGCGCTTTGCCGGAAACAGTCGTGCTCAATTCAATGCGGGGAATTCCCGTGGATTCCACCCATTGGGAGAAGAATTCCTCCAGGTCCGCATCCGGCGCCTTTGCCGGTAAGAACCCGGCCGCAAACTGCTGGAATGCCGCCGTCGTAAGGGGCTGCCGGGCAAATTGTGTAGGCATTGCCTTGAGCATGCGGAAAAACGCATCGTCGCCCATCCTGGCGCGCAGCATGTGGAAGATCCACGCCCCCTTCTCGTAAGTAATCGTGTTCCAGCTTCCGCGATCTCGCGAGTTGATCAGCCGCTCGCCCCACAGGATAGGTCCCGCATCGTCCACAATGCGGCCCTCCCCCAGGCTCACAAGCAGATTATCCCGGTAGCGAAGCAGCACCGCGGCCGCTTCCTTCTTTCCCTTCGTTTCTTCCAGCATCATCAGCGCCGAATAGTTGGCCAGGCCTTCCATCAGCCACGTGTCCTGATCCGAACTGCAATACACGAGATTGCCCCACCATTGGTGCGCCAATTCGTGCGCCAACAGCAGATTGCTGTAAAAGGTCCGGTTGGCCGAATCCTGAACGGAGGCGGGCCGCTGGGATTCCGGCAGGTAGCTGATGGTGGAAAGATAGATCATCCCGGCGAAGCCCTGGCCAAAGTGGCCGGGAATCGGGGAAACGTTCACCGTTTGCATCGCGGGAGGGCCGAACATGGCGCTGAATCTCCCGAGAATCGTCGCGACGTCCCGCGCCAGATTTTCCAGGCGTCGCGAGGGGTCCGGCGCGGGTACGGTCACCGTGGAAACCGCGACATTCGGTGCGCCACGGCGCCCGGCAACCGGGGTGGGCGTGGGAACGATCATCACCCGGTTTCGGGGTTCGAGCGCCGTCTCCACCTGCGTATTGGCGAACACATTCACCACGAACCCATCCTTCCGCACCGTGGTTTCTTTGTACTTCCCCACGTTGAAACCGAAGGTCCGCACCGGCTTATCCACCACGGCGTGGAACGTGGTCGTCGTGGCATCGGAGTGCTGCTCCACCGTGTCCCAGGTGGAAACGAAATCCAATCCCTTCGGAGCCCGGAACACCACGTCGTAGGTGGCCAACCGGTTTCCCGCGCCGGGAAACCAACTCCCCCGCGCGCCCACGAAAAGAACGTCGTTGCCGGAATCCTGCACCACCCGGCCTTCATGTACGATCTCAATCTCAATAGGCTGGCCGGGCGCCGCCGCCTTCGGCATCGAGACCAGAAACGCGGAATCCCGGTCCCGCCGAATGGTATTCAGCCGCATCGATTGCGGCCGGTAGACCTCCAGAGCCTCACCTCCGGCGGAAGCGGAAAGAATCTGCATGTTCTGCGAGAGCAGCAGCGCGATGGTGGCTCGCCGCGTAGTGGGCGTCAGTCGCACGCGCGACCGCACTTTCAGCAGTAAGTCGCGCTCCAGCGTTGCGTCCAGATCGTAGTGCTCGATGTCATAATCCGGGCTCGCCGCGGGGCGCTTTCCACTGGCGATGCTTCGCGGCTCAAACTGCGTCCACGTATCGAACACCGGGCCCCGGTCCACCGTGAACTGGCCGATGCGCACTCCGTTTCGGAACGCGGGGTCGATCACGAAATCGAAGCTGCCCAGCCGATTCCCGCTAAACGTGCCGTAGAAAAATCCCTGGCGCGCGGAGGCCCCCTCCGCCAGATCCTTCACCAACCGCAGTTCGACGCTCTCCGATAAGTTCCGGATCAGACCGCCATACTTTTCCGCATACAGTGCACCCATCTCGGGCACCTTGCGTCCGGCGGACTTTTCCTCCACCAGCCGCAGCACCTCCGCGTATGTATCGTCGGTGAACAAAAAGGCGGCGGTGCGAAAATGTTCGTTCAGGTTCGGGGAACCCGTGAACTTCGCCAGGGACATCCGCTCAGACCGGCTAGGTGGAAACAGCAGAATCTCCGCGTCTCCCCCGTCCATCTCCCCGATGAATACCGCCGAGAACCGCCGGCCGTTCACCTCTTTGCCGAAGACGAGATAGCCTTCGGTAAGGTATATCCGGGCATCCTCGCGCGTGAGGTCGAGGTCCCGAACCCGGTAGCATTCCGCCGGGTCAAGCCCCGCCTCGCGAATCTCCTTGGCCAGGTTCGCGATCGCACCGGAAGCCGCATCGGAAATTCCACTGGGGTTCGTACCGGGGGCCGCGGCGGCGGGTGCGGCGGTGGCGGAGGGCTCCCCGCCGGAGACGCCGGAACCTTGTGCAAAGCACGGCGGAGCCGCGCATAGAATGCAGACCGCCGCACTGTACATCAGCGGATGCATCAGCGGGCGCATCAGCGAACGAACGAAGCGCATGGTTCCAGAATATCGACCGGTGAGGAAAAGGGCGAGAGCGTGAATCCCCTCGCTGCCCAAAACCCTGGATAAGCCCGGTGCCGCTAAATGAACATAGCGTCGTCCTGGGTGGCCCGGGAGACCGTCGTCCTTCCTTGCACTAGGAAGCCCAACGCCGCCGCCACTCCGTTCACGAGTCCGTTGGCCTTGCGAATCGGCGTGACAATGCCGTGGTTCAATTCGTCGGAGGTGCTGCGAACGCTCCGCAGCACGTGGTCCACCGTCTCTTCCACGTTCCCCAGCTGCGTCCGCACGCGATCCACGGTTTCCGTCAATGCCACATCCAGGTTTTCCGCCTGGTTCTGGCCCTTCGCCATGATGAGGTTCGCCTTCTCCATCACGGTCTTCGCCTGCGCCGTCACATCCGCGGCATTGCCGAGAATCGGGTCGAGCTTCGCATGCAGAGCCGTCACCGTGCCCCGGGATTGCTCAATCACCTCCATCGCGCGCTCCGCCACGGGCTTCACCTGGCTCCGTATCTCTTCGATGGCCGCCTTCGCCTTTGTCGCCGCAATGGCCGCCACCACGGCGGAAATGGCTTGCATGGCTACCGCCACCGCGATCACCGCGATCGCAATTGTCACGATCGAATTTGCCAGTTGTTGCTCGATCATAAATTACCCGGATTCTCCCCGTATGACTCTAGCCCAAACCAGTATCAATCCAGCCTAAGCCACTGGCCAGGCTCGAATGACGCCCAAGCCATCCAACGCGCCCCCGAAGAAGAGACCGCGGCGCGCGGCCCTCTTCCCGGCCTCCCGCGCCTCCACCTAAATGGAATCGCCGTTGCCCTTCACCGTCTCCGCCGCTGGGGCGCTCACGGAATCCCGGTATGCCTGCCGGCCCGCTTCGTACGCCGCGGCGATCTGTTCCTTCTGCCGCAACAGCGCTTCCCTGCCCTTATCCACGGCATCCTGCGCCGAACTCTTCAGGCTCTCCTGCTGGCGGCTGAGAAATTCCTTGCCTTCTCCCACTCGTTCCTTCAAATACCCCCGGCCTTCCCCGGCGCGCTCCTTCAGGTACTGAATCGTTTCATCGCCCGATCGCGGAGCCACCAGAATGCCGGCCACGAACCCAACGCCCAACCCCAACAGGAAATACGGAAATTTGCTATCTTCTGCCATCGATTTCTCCTTCGCTAGATTCTTTGGAATGATGCCTTAACCCGCTAAGAAACGCGATAGGCTACCAATAGAATACTCTG
>JADYZL010000218.1 GCA_020853155.1 Bryobacterales bacterium | reverse complement strand
TAGGGGCTGCCCAGTTGGCCGGATTGCCCGGGAGTGCTTGTGA
The DNA here is from genome assembly GCA_020853155.1 of Bryobacterales bacterium. Lineage (GTDB taxonomy): Bacteria > Acidobacteriota > Terriglobia > Bryobacterales > Bryobacteraceae > JACTMJ01. The sequence goes on along the minus strand of JADYZL010000218.1, from coordinate 5,826 downwards.
AGACGCTGGCGTCCCAATTGGAAAAATCGAGGATGTGCCGGTAACTGGCGCCGCTCGTTTGGCGTAGGCCGCTGCCACCGGTGGCGTTCACGGTGAAGGCGTCGCCGCCGCGGGCAATCGGACCGACATTGAAGGCCGCCGCGCGCGTGGCTGTATTCGCGAGGGGATGCTCAAAAAGCGCAGTGTGCAACGCTCCCCAACGCCAGGAAGCGGGATCCTGCCCCATCTTTTCGACCGCCCCAGCCCAGGCTTGCGACAGGGATTTCTCCACCATCTCCGTTCGGGCCGGCGGGGGGAGTTTCAAGAACTCCCTGACGAGCACGCGATTATCCAGACGCGTTTGCAGAATCTCCCTGAGCTTCGCGGGCACGACCTGATTCACGAAATGGTTCCGCAAGGTGCGGAAGAAGAGGGAATAGAGCGCGGCGCCGCTCGAGTTCTTGCCGAGCACGCCATCCCAAGCAAGAAGCGCGGAATAACTGCGCGCCGCATCGGCGTTCTTCGGCGCGGGGATGGAGCGAAGGATGGCGATGACTTCGCGCGCAGCCACGGACTTCTCGTCCTGCTGCAGTTTCTCGAAATCCTCCACGGAGAAGCGCCGGTCTTCGGCCAGCACCTCCCGGATGCGATCGATCCGGTAGGGCACGCTCCAGTCAAACGCGAGGTCATATCGATACCCCGGAGGAACGATATTGTGGTTCGCGGTGGCGATGAACCCCCGCTCCGGATTCTGTTCCTGCGGCAACTCTTCGGTGGGGATGAACCCGTTCCAGGTATAGGAGCCGCTATCGCCGGGGACGGGGAGCAAACCGGTGTATCCGTTGCGGATCGGCACCAGCCCGGCAGCCATCCACCCGATATTTCCCTCCGTATCGGCGTATACCACGTTCTCCGGCGGTATCTTCCAGGACTTGACCGTCTCGAGAAACTCGCCCGCGTTCTTCGTACGATCAAGCGCGAGGCTGCCGAGATATCCGGCCGTGCCCGGCTGCGCGCCCGCCCATCGGACAGCAACCACTCGCGCGCTATCCGGATCTTCCCAGATCACCGGACCGTCTTCCGTGAACTTCAGTTCCACACTGACCGGCGCATCTTCGCCGCGGACGCGAACCAACTCCCGCTCAAGGATGAGCGGCTTCCACGCGCCGCCTTTCCGGTATCGAATGGGCTTGCCTTCATTGACGGTTTCCACGATCAAATCGACCTGATCATAGGCTGCGATGGTGAAGCCCCAGCCAAACGTCTCATTGTGGCCCAGCGCCAGGCCCGGCAGGGCGGGTTCGCCTCCGCCGATCATGTTCCACCCTGGGGCTACGAGATGCGAGAGATAGCGCAGCGATGGAATCGTCAACGAGCGATGCGGGTCACTCGCCATGATGGGCTTGCCGGTGACGCTGCGTTCCCCGTTCACCACCCAGTTGTTACTGCCATTAGCCGTTTGAAGCGTGGGGATGCCCGTGACGGAACGATAGAGGGCGAGCACACGGTCATCAAGGCCCTTGAGGTTCATGCCCTTGGGGATCTCCGGGATGCGGGATGGCTCCGTGGGTATCCATCGCATCGCTTCCGGAAGGCCGACCGCCTCGATGGCGCGCGCGCGGGCGATCTCGTTCGATACGTTGTAGGTCATTTGCAGCCCAGCGGTGCGAAGCAACACGTCTTCCGCCTTCCACTTGCCGGGTTGAAAATCGAGCAGCGTGAACTCGATGGGAAGACGGTCTTTCTGGATATCGATATAGGCGTTGATACCGGCGGCGAAGCTTTCGGCGATGCGTCGCGCATCGGGGCCGTAGCTTTGCCACTCGGCGTCCATGTTGCCGCGGTAGCGCATCAGGCGGGCCATGCGGTCCCGGTCAAGATAGCCCTCGCCGAAGACTTCCGCGAGTTCGCCGCGGCCCGTGCGACGCCAGATGTCGATCTGGTAGAGCCGGTCCTGCGCCGCCACGAACCCCTGGGCGAAGAAGAGGTCTTCGGTACTCTCCGCGTAAATGTGTGGGACACCCCACTTGTCGCGCAGTACCGTGACTGGCTGGCGAAGCCCGGTGACACCGAGTTGGCCGGAGATCTGCGAGAGGCGGTATTGCGCTTCCCCGCGCAATGCGGATTCGCTCCGGAGGTCCACGCCCGGCTCGCGCACGCACGCGGTGAAGCCGAGGAGCAGGAGAGGGAGCGCGATGTGCGGCAGGCAACGGCGTAGGGGGAGCATGGAACCTCATGATATCGATTTCGGGAGCGGATCTGTATCGATCAGGCCGGTACTACTTTGCCTTATAAAGTTCTTGTCAATCGCGACTTCTGCTGTTAGAGTGAACCTATGGCTGCCGTCGAAGCAATGCGAAAGGCTCCCGTGGTGGTGGGCATTGAGGACAAGGCTCATGAGAACCTGCGCTATATCCGCAACGCGATGGAGGGGGCATCCTCTTTCACGGCTGTTTCGGGCTGGGGGCTGGTTGGGATCGGACTTCTCGGCTGCATCGGGTTTCTGCTGACCCGGTATTTTCCCGGCAGGGAAGCCTGGCTGACGATCTGGTTGAGCACGGCTGTGCCGGCAGTGCTAACGGGCGTGCTTTCGATCGTCTGGAAGGCGAGGAAGCGAAAGACGGATTTGTTCTCGGCCTCCGCGCGCAAGTTCGCATTGAACCTTGCGCCACCCCTCGTTGCGGCACTGCTGCTGACGCTTGCGCTTGCAAATGGGGAGGCGTGGGAGAGCCTCGGGGGGCTTTGGCTTTTGCTCTACGGCACGGGGGTGGTGACGGGGGGCTCCGCATCGGTGCGCAGCGTGCCGGTGATGGGCGCGGGTTTCTTCGGCCTGGGCGCCGCCGCTCTGTTCCTGCCCACCGCGTTCACTCCATGGCTGATGCTGGCGGGTTTCGGCGGGCTGCATATCGGGTTCGGGCTCTATATCGCGAGGCGGCATCATGGCTAACGGCGGGATGCGCCGCGGGTAAGCGATTCCACTCGAAGGGAGGAAGCGATGGCAAAGAATGCGATGCGGAAGCCTGCGGCCGTTTCCGCGCCGAGCGCGAAAGCAATGCGCGTAGCAGCAGCGCCGGTAGCCGATCATCTCATTCACGAACGAGTGCGCCTGGCGATCGTGAGCAGCCTGGCTGTGAACCCATCTCTCACGTTCAACGAACTGAAACGGCTGCTCGATATCACGGACGGCAACCTGAGCATCCACGCCCGCAAGCTCGAAGAAGCGGGCTATATCGATTGCGAGAAAGCATTTGAAGGACGAATGCCCAAGACGACCTTTCGCTTAACGGAGAAAGGCCGCGCGGCGCTGAGCCGCTATCTGGACCACATGGAACTGTTGATTCAGGCTGCCCGCGGGTAGCCCATTTTTTTGGAGGTTTACTTTGTGACACCAAGTACTTGTTATGAATACAAGCCCCTGCACGTGGCCATCGTCATGGATGGGAACGGCCGTTGGGCGACGCGGCGGGGATTGCCCCGGATCGCGGGACACAGTGCGGGCGCGGAAGCGGTGGAACGGGTAGTGGAAGCGGCCCCGAAGCTGGGGATTCGCTCGCTTACGCTGTTCGCGTTCGCTTCCGATAACTGGAAGCGTCCGCCGGCGGAGGTGCGCGGCATCTTCGGGCTGGTCGAACGGTTCGTGAAGCGCGCCGTGGCGCAGTGCATCGAGCAGGGGATCGAAGTGCGGGCGGTGGGCCGCCGGGACCGCCTGCCCGACGGACTGCGTGCGGCGATAGAAGAGACGGAGGCGCTCACGCGGCATGGAAAGCGCCTGACGCTGCGATTCGCGATCGATTACTCGTCGCGCGACGCGCTGGTGAAGGCAGCGGCGATCGCGGGCGCGGACGGCGGCTCGCGGGAAGCCTTCGCTTACTCGCTGGCGATGGCTTATGGCGAACCGGGACGGCGGCTTCCCGACGTGGATCTACTCATCCGCACGGCGGGTGAACAACGGCTGAGCGATTTTCTATTATGGGAAAGCGCTTACGCCGAGATCCATTTCACGCGGGTGCTGTGGCCGGATTTCGGAGAAGCAGCGCTGCGGATGGCCATGCTGGATTTCGAGCAGCGGCATCGCACTTTCGGCGGGCTTTCCGCACACGACACCGCGGCACGAACCGCAGCATCGGCCAAGGAACTGGAACGGAGGTCCGCATGATTGCCCGTATCGCCGCCATCCTGTTCATTTACGTTTGCAGTTGCGTGGGGTGGGTGATTCTGGGCGCTTCCGTGTTCCAGCGAAGCAATGAAGCGTCCACCAGTCTGCGCGAGAATGTGGCGTCGATCTGGGGCCGCCCGCAGACCCAGATGGCGCCGACGGCCTTCTACCGCCAGTTGGTGAATGCCCCGCCCCAACCCGATGCGGCCATCACGGCGAGTACCGACGAAACGGCGGACGAGCGAGCGCGGCCGCGCTATGAAACAGTGCCGGTCGCCTTACAGCAAAGCCGCGTGAACGCGGATCTCAAACTGGAGTACCGCCGCAAGGGTCTCGTCTGGTTCAGCACGTATCGCGTCGATTTTCACGGAACTTACCGTTTTGAAAACACGAGCGGCGAGGAGCGGGAGATCCACATCCGGTTTCAATTGCCGGATGGGCAGGGGCTCTATGACGGATTCAGCGCCAAGGTGAATGGCAGGGAGGTGGGCGGCGAGATCGCGAATTCCACGCTGAGCGTTCGAGAGCGCGTGCCGGCGGGAGCGGCGCTGGAGCTAGCCACGGGCTACCGGTCCCAAGGACTCGACTCCTGGACGTATAGCTTCGGCAAAGGAGCCAGCCGCGTGAACGACTTCCTGCTGGTGATGAAGACGAACTTCGACGACATCGACTTTCCGGATAGCGGGCTCGCGCCGAGCGCCCGGAGCAAGACCGGAGAGGGTTGGGAATTGCGCTGGGAGTATGCAAGTTTGCTTTCCGGATTGAACGCCGGCATGACGATGCCCGCGAAGCTGCAACCGGGAGAACTGGTGGGGCGCATCACCTTCTTTGCGCCGGTGTCGCTGATGTTCTTCTTCTTCCTGATGTTCATCCTGACTCTGCTGAAGAACATCGAGATTCACCCGATGAACTACTTCTTTCTGGCGGCGTCGTTCTTCTCGTTCCACCTGCTGCTGGCGTACACGGCGGATCTGATCGATATCCACCTGGCCTTCCTGATCAGTTCGGCGGTTTCGATCTTCCTGGTGGTGAGCTACCTTCGGCTAGTAGTCGGGATGAAGTTCGCGCTCCGGGAGGCGGGGCTGTTGCAGTTTCTCTATCTGGTGGGATTCTCTTACACGTTCTTCCTGAAGGGCTACAGCGCGCTTTGCGTCACCATTGCTTCGATCGTGACGCTCTACATCGTGATGCAGCTTACGGGGCGAATCCGTTGGGGGGAACTCTTCGAAAGCAAGCGGCGCTTTCGCGCGCCCGCGCCGCCACCACCGGAAGGCACGGCTGGGAGGGGGTGAGGCTCACCGGGAGCGGGAGCCCGCGGGCTCCCGCTTGCCTTTACTTCGAGGGGTTCGGGGACTTGGACTTGGATGGAGACGGCTTGGCTTTCGCCTTGGATTTCTTGGCGGGCGCCACGGTTACTCCCGATTCCGCCGGAAAATCGACGACGACCAGATTCTCATTGAAGAAGTCCCAGAGTTCCTGGCCCATCGGGCTGAGCACCTCGATGCGTTGGAGCGACTTGCGCGGGCCGGGCACGACCACAATCGCGCTGCCGTCGTTGCGCAGCTCCACCTGCTGGATCACTTCCAGATTGATCAAATGATTGCCGGCGCGAAGAAATCGAGCTGTCAATTGAGAGCGCATAGTTACCCCCATTCTGGAACATTTTTCCTAAAAATGAAAGCGGATTACGG
>JADYZL010000217.1 GCA_020853155.1 Bryobacterales bacterium | reverse complement strand
GACGGACGACACGGGCCATGAGCCGCCGTCTTCGCGAGATTAAGCTGATCCTGGATGGGATCCGCGATACGGATCATCCGGTGATGGCGCACATGATCCCTATCCGCCGCTGCAATCTGGCTTGTACCTATTGCAACGAGTACGACGACCACTCTCCCGCCATCCCCATCGACACGCTGATTGCCCGGATCGACGACCTGGCGCGGCTGCGCACGTCGATTGTCACCATGAGCGGGGGGGAGCCCCTGCTGCACCCACACATCGATCAGGTATTCCGCCGCGTGCGCCACCATGGCATGATCGCGGGCTTGATCACGAACGGCTATCTGCTCACCGCGGACCGGATCAAACTGCTCAACGAGGCCGGTCTCGACCACATGCAGATCAGCATCGATAACGTGATGCCGGACGATGTTTCCAAGAAGAGCCTGAAGGTGCTCGACAAGAAGCTGGAACTGCTCTGCCAGCATGCGCACTTCCACGTGAACATCAATTCCGTGGTGGGCGGGGGCATCAAGAACCCGCACGATGCGCTGGTGGTTGGGCGGCGGGCGGTGGAACTCGGCTTCACGAGCACGGTGGGCATCATCCACGATGGCGACGGGCAGCTTCGCCCGCTGAGCGACGTCGAGAACCGCGTCTACAAGCGCGTGAAGAAGCTGGGTAAATCGAGCTACGCGCAGTTGAACTATTTCCAGGACAACATCGCCAACGGCAAGCCGAACGACTGGAAGTGCCGCGCCGGCGCGCGTTATCTCTACATCTGCGAGGACGGGCTGGTGCATTATTGCAGCCAGCAGCGCGGGTACCCTGGAAAACCCCTCGCGGAATACACCGTTGAAGATATCCGGCGCGAGTTTCTCACGGAGAAGGGTTGCGCGCCCTACTGTACGGTGGCCTGCGTGCATCAGGTATCCTACATGGATTTCTGGCGCGCCCCGCAGACCCTGACCGCGCAGAATCCGGTAGTCGATACAAGCGAAGGCAAGCTGATCCAGATCACCGGACAATCGGGCGACTGAGCGCGATTGACGGGTTTCAGGAAACGTGGATGCGCGGGCGCTCTTCGGGATTCTCGACGTGCCTGCGCAAGACCTCGCGCGTGATGATGGCCACATCGCCCTCACCCAGAAACAGATAGCGGAACAGATACCCGACGGGGTTGCCCTCCGTCCACCCGAAATAGGCGTGCGGCAGGCGGTGCGTCATACGCTGGACTTCCAGCAGAATGGCGGCGATCGTGTTGGGGATGACCGGGCTCACGGCGCGCAGGACGCGGTGTGAACCCACGGTGACGCCTTGCACGTGAACGGGCGCGTCGAACTCGCTGGCGTCGCGCAGTTGCACTTCGAGGAAGAGCACATGCTCCTTTGCGGCAAGGCTGTGCTCATACTTGACGGCCCGCTCCTTGCGGTCGTATTCCGCCGGAGTGCCCACGCCGGGGCGATGGGCCACCACGCGGATCACCTGGTCGTCGTCTTCGGCGATGAAGCGCAGGGCTTCGTCGTCGAAGCTGAGCGTATCGACGCGCAGTTCGGTAGAGCGAACGGCGCGCGAAAGCAGGGAAATCGCGGTGATGGCGAGGATGAAGACGCTGGCGATCTTGATGCCGTCGGGCCGTTCGATGATGTTCGTGACCGTGGTATACGCGAACACGATGCAGATGGCGATCATCGCCAGGCGGTAGCGGGAATGCCAGAGCACGACGGCCGCGCCCACCGCCGCCGAACTCATCAACACCAGAACACCGGTGGCGTAAGCGCCGCCCTGCGCCTGCACGTCCGCTTCGAAAATGAAGGTGACGAGCACCGTCACGGCGAGGATCACCATCACCAGAGGACGCCGGCAAACCGCCCATTCCGGGGCCATGCCGAAGCGGGGCAGATAGCGGGGGATGAGGTTCAACAACCCGGCCATGGCGGAGGCGCCGGCGAAGAAGAGGATCAAGATGGTGCTGGCGTCATAGATGCTGCCGAAGGTCTCCCCATACAACTCGTGGGCAACGTAGGAAATGGCGCGTCCATAGGCAGTGCCGTCGGGGCGCAGGGCATGAGTATCGATCAGCACCGTGGTCACGAAGCTGCTGACGATCAGATAGACACTCATAACGACGGCTGAAGCCAGCAGCAGCTTTCGCGTGTTGCGGATGCGCCCGGCGGGGTTCGCTTCGGTATCGTCCGGATCTCCGCTGACGAGCGGCATGACGGCGACGCCGGTCTCAAAACCGGAAAGCCCCAGCGCCAGCTTCGGAAATAGCAAGAGGGAAACCCCGATCCATTGCCACCAGGAAGGAAATTTGGCGTGGATGTGGGAGAACCAGAGTTCGATCAATTGGGGATGCTGCCAGAGGTAATGCAACGCGCCGCCCAGCACCGCGAGAGTGAGCACCAGAAAGGTGGCCACGATGACGACCGCCGTGAAGATTGCCTCCGTGAAGCCCATCAAAAAGATCACGGCCAGCATCACGAGCAGCAGGAGTGTGATGCCGACCTGGGAATGAAGCCAATCCGGCGCCAGCGGGTTCTTGATGAGGTGCTCGGTGGCGTCCGCGGCGGAAAGGGTAATGGTGATCACGAAATCCGTAGCCGCGAAGCCGAGCAGCAGCAGCACGGTGGCCTTGCCCTTCCAGCGGGCAAAGAGGCGTTCGAGCAGCGAGATGCTGCCTTCGCCGTGGGGACTCTCCTTCGCCACTATGGAGTAAGTAGGGTAAGCCACGAACAGCGTCATCAACACCAGGACGAGGGTGGCGAATGGGGAGATCACCCCGGCGGCCAGCAGGGCGATACCGGGCTGATAAGCGAGGGTAGAGAAGTAATCGACGCCCGTGAGGCACATCACCTGCCACCAGGGGTGCTTGCCGTGGACGTGGCCTCGCTGGCTTGCGGGATGGACTAACTCTTCGAAAAACCAATCGTGAAAGCGTTTGGAAATGCGTGGATGAGACGATGTCACGAATTCGCGCTCCCCAGCGCCGGCACGTGCTTTATTATGAGGGATTCCTGCCGTTTCTGTCTATGACAACGGGGAGCGCGGAGGGACGCACAAAGGGTGCGCCCGCCGGTGTTTGACGCTTACCGGCGGGCATTCGAAAGTCTCTGCGATGCGGCGTTCACCCGTTGAGAGTCCAGCCCTTGCGATACTCGCGGGCCAGGTATGCGTTGGCTTCGGGCGCGTTCGTGATGCGGCCGGCGGCGCCATCGTATTCGAGTTTTTTCCCGGCGCGGTGCGCCACGAGGCCGAGCATCATCTGCTCAATCATCGTGCCCGCATAGTCGAAATCGCAATGGGTTTTGCTGCTCGTGCCATGGCGGGCGTTGTTGCTCTTACCCTTGCAAGCGTCGAGCCACTCGGTCTGGAAAGGATCGATACGCCCTGAAACCGGGCGGCCCGCTTTCTGTGCCGCGACGTATGCATTCACGTCGTCGTTTTCCATTCCAAGCGCCGGGGGCAGGCCGCTCTCCATGAGCAGCACTTCCGGAAATCCGGAAGGCCCGGGCTGCGCGCTGGGGAAAGCTTTCAGGCCGGGCGGCAGGGGGCGGGAGGCCGGGGGGCCGCCGCGGCGAGCCGCGCGCGCCTGACCGGTGTTCTGGGTAGGCGAACCCGTGCCGGCTACGAGCGGCATCAGATCTTTCGCGGCGCGGTGGTTGTAGTAGGTGAAGTCGCCGTCGTCGTTATTGGGCAGGATGACGCGGGAGGTGAAATCGCAGAAGATGGAGCCCTTCGTCCCCTCGAAAATGGCGCCGTTGCCCACGTGCGAAAGATCGATGTAGCCGCGCGGGGCATCCGGCTTCAGACCGCCCTGATACCACACCAGTTCCACCGGGCCACGCCAATCATTGGCGGGGTGTTCGAAGGTCACCTTCAATTTCACCGGGCAGATGTCGGGATTGTAGCCGTCGCTCAATTCCCGGTCGACATCGATGGCGGAAGGCGCGCCGGCGTCGATCACGTTCCAGGCGAGGTCCATCGTGTGCGCGCCCATATCGCCCATCTGGCCAACGCCGAAATCGCGGTACATATTCCAGAACAGGCAGTTCAGGCCGCTCGATCCGCCGAAGTATTGGGGCGTGTATGGGTGCGAGGGCGAGGGGCCGATCCATTGCTCAAAATCGAGCCCGGCGGGCGGCGCGCCTTCGCCGCGCGGATATCCCGGCCTCGGTAACTGGCGCGCATCCCAGCTATGCACGCGAATCAGCTTGCCGATGGCGCCGTCGAGCACCAATTCCCGAAGGCGAGTGAAGTTCGGATAGGCGTGGCGCTGGGTGCCGTGCTGCGTGGCGACCTTGGTCTTGTTGTTGAGGTAATTGGCGCGCACGGTGCGGGCTTCATGGACGGTCATGCCGAGGGGCTTCTCGCAGAAGACGTGCATGCCGCGATTGATGGCCCAATTCGCGATGAAGGCGTGGTGCTGATCCGCCGTGCAGATCACCACCGCCTCGACGTCCTTCTGGTCAAGCACGCGGCGCCAATCCTGATAGCACTTGGCTTTCGGGAACATGGCGAGCGCCTGGCGGGTGCGGGGCTCATAGACATCGCAGAGCGCCACGACGTTCTCATTGCGCAGACTGGCGTAATGCGCGGTGCCGCGTCCCCACACGCCCATCAGAGCCACGTTGAGCTTGTTGCTGGGGGCGTTCTGGCCGCGGAGGAATCCGGAGGGAAGAATCGTGAAGGCGGAGGCGGTCTTAAGCAGCGTGCGTCGTTCCATGAGTACTCCTTGCGGGAAATCGTATCGCATCCGTCAAGAATTCGCTACTCCGATATCCGAAATCGATTCCCGGCGGCTGGAGGGCGGCTTCCGGCAGATGATTTATCGAAGATGGAGTGCGGCGTACTCGCGCTCATCGGCAAGCAGCGCGGCTTTTCGCTCGCGGCCCCAGCGGTAGCCGGTGAGATTGCCCGATACGCCGAGTACGCGGTGGCAGGGGATGAGCACGGAGACCCGGTTCGTGGCGCAGGCGCGGGCCACGGCGCGAGTCGATTTGGGATTGCCGAGCGCGGCGGCCAAGCCGGAATAAGTGCGCGTCTCTCCGGGCGGGATCTCCTGGAGCGCCTTCCAGACGCGCGACTGAAACGCGGTTCCCCGCACGTCCAAGGGGACACCCGGCCCCAACTCCGGATGGGCCAGAGCCTGCAGAGAAGCGGTGAGCCATCGCCCCCGCGGCCCGCGCCAGGGCTCGATTGCAGCGTTGGGGTAATCGTGCTTGAGCTCATTCACCAGGGCTTGCACATCGTCGCCGAGCGCGAGAAACGAAACGCCGCGTTCCGTTCCAGCCACCAGCACTTTGCCCAACTTGTGATCGCCCACCTCGTACTCAATGTGCATTTCGTCGCGTCCTCACATCCAGCGGCAAGCGCTTTCCCTAGCATACGGCAGTCGCTGTACACGCGCTTCTCGGGAGAATGCATGCGGGGGAGCATGCGCCTTGGATCTGTAAGAATGGGGGTTGGCCGGATCGGCCTCCGGGTGGAGCCATGCTATTCCGTCGATTTTTCTCTCTGGTTGGGGCCGTCGCCGTACTCGCCGCAGCCGTTTCCGCTCAATTGCAGAATCGGGCGCTGAAGCCGCTTGTTTGCGGCGCCTCTCCCGCCACGCAGCGGCAGGAAGATTTTCTCCACCGCAGAGCGACGGAACGCCGTGCCGCTCTACTGCGAGCGGGACGCACGTCGGTTACCGGCGGCGGCCGCATCGTGGATCTGGAACGGAGCGCCACCGCCGTTTCCGGCGACATCCTGCTGATGAGCACCGGGGCCGGAGTCTCCCTGGCGCGGAATCCATTTTCCGAAGCGCTCTTGAACCGCGGCATCCAATTCCGGCCGGCAAACGCCGCGGCCACCGCCTATCAACTCGACGCTCCGGCCGAAACCGCGTACCGGGAAGACGCACTGCTACCCCCGGCTATCAATCTCATCCAAGCGGGCCAGCCGGACAGTTTCCGTGACGACGACTCGCGCGAATTTGCACTGCCGTTTCCGTTTCCGTTCTACGGGAAGACGTACAACACGATTTTTGTGAATTCGAACGGCTTCCTCAGTTTTGAGGAGGCGTCTCCCGAGGGATCGAAGCTTGAGTATTCCGATTTTCTCAGCGGTCCGCCGAAGATCATGGGTGCGGGCCTCGACCTAGACCCCTCCTTCAGCCCGGCGGGCGCGGGAATTTACGTGTTCATCACCGATTCCGAAGCGATCTTCAGTTGGGTGAAGGTTTCGCAGTATATCAGTCAATCTCTCCAGGTGGATTTCCAGATTCGTCTCGCCACGGATGGCAGCATTCGCATTCTGCACCGGAGCGCGCCGATGGGCCT
>JADYZL010000216.1 GCA_020853155.1 Bryobacterales bacterium | reverse complement strand
TCACTTTACGATTCTTTCGGGTGACAAGCGACTGCTTCATCGTGGTCAGCTCGACGTAGAGGTTGAACTCGGGCAGGTAGAAATCGGGCGTAAACGCCTCGATGACGTTGCCGTTCTTGTCCCAACGGATCGGAAAGCTTTTGGGCTCGTATTTCCATGCTACGCGATAAAAATCGAGGACGTTGGCAAAAACCTCTTCACTCGGGTGGCCAAAGGCTCGTCGCTTGAGCTCGGCGTGTCCGATGGGAGTAATCCCGTGTTTGGCGAGTTCGAGGCGCACCTGGAACTGAAGCTGCGCTTCGGCGGAAGCGCCCAGCAATCCGTGATCGAAAACACCCTTCACGCGCGCGGCAGTCTCCATGATCTCGGCCATCTCTTCCGCTTCGAGCCCGTCGGCATTCAGAACCAGATCGAAGAGGTGAGCCGGGGTGGTGGCCCTGCCGAATTTCCGCTTTCTTTCCGCACGCTGCTTCACTTGCTGTTCCCGCAACCGCTTTCTCGCAGCGGGACGCGTAAGGCCGCCATCAAGCATCAGATTGCCGGTCCGGCGCGGTTCGGGGGCGTCGACGTGAACTCTCAAAACACCGGGATAATGTCTGAACAACGTCTCGGCGCCAAGCAGGCAAACGACAACGTGATGCTGGGTGGCGATGCGCGCGACGATGGAAGACACCACGTGCGGGTACGCCTTGTCCGGCATGGCGATCTGCGGCCCGAATTCCTCGATCAACATGCCGGCAAGAGAGGACTCTGTTACAAACTCGCAACGGAGCCGCTGAGCCGTAAGCCGTCCCGCCTCTTCAAACCTGCACCCCGGTTCGCCGGAGACGGTTATCAACCCCATTCGTCTGTTATCGTACCAACATGATCCGTATTTTGGTCCTGTTTCTTGGCGCACTGGCGTTCGCCCAAACAGAGAACACCGCCCTTCGCTCCATGGAAGAGAGCAAGGCAGCCGTAACGGCTTACCTGGAGCGCTGTGCCCGCCGTATCACGGACCGCGCGGCATCGGAAATCCGCACTCGCGAAGAGTGGGAGCGTGTACGCGCCCGGCGTCTGGAAGAAATGCGCGACATACTCGGCCTTCTGCCCTGGCCCGAACGGACCCCGCTGAACGTGAAGATCACGAACACGCTGGATAAGGGTTCCTACACCATCGAGAACATCGCGTTCGAGAGCATTCCGAAATTCTACGTAACCGCAAATCTATATCTGCCGAAGAACCGCCCGGGGAAGGCGCCGGCGGTGATTTACGTTTGCGGCCATGCCATGGATCCGCACGGCTCCAAGACCGCGTACCAGCGCCATGGCATCTCGCTCGCGAAAAACGGGTACGCGGCGATGATCATCGACCCGATCCAGGTCGCCGAGGCGTTTGGGGTCCATCACGGCATCCATTCCCAGGAGATGTATGACTGGTACTCGCGCGGCTACACGCCCGCGGGAGTGGAAGTTTGGAACGCCATGCGCGCCATCGATTATCTCGAAACACGGCCGGAAATCGATGCGGATCGCATCGGGATGACCGGCCGCTCCGGGGGCGCCGCCATGACCTGGTTCACCGCCGCCGTCGACCCGCGCGTGAAAGTCGCCGCGCCGGTGATGGGAATCAGCACTTATGCCGCGAATGTTCGATTGAACACACAGCGAGGGCACTGCGATTGTATGTTTACGATTAATGCTCTTCTGCACGACATGATGCACCAGGGAGCGCTGATCGCACCGCGCCCGCTGCTGATGGCTCATGGCAAACTCGACAGTCTCTTCCCCGTTCCCGGCTATGAGGAGTTCGAAGCGAAGGTTGGTGGCCTCTATTCCAGTTATGGCGAACGCACCGGTTTCCGGAACATTGTCGTCGAAACCGGCCACCAGGATTCGGATTTTCTGCGCGAAGAAGTGATCCGCTGGTTCGACCGCTACCTGATGCGTATCCCCGAACGTAAACTCGACATGGACTACAGCAATGCGGCGCCGGAAAGCCTGGCGGTGTTCCCAGAGGGTTCACCGGCCGATGCTCAAAACTATCGCATCCAGGATACGTTTCTGCCAACACCGCAGTTGAAACTGTATGCGAACCGGGCCTCCTGGGAAGCTCATCGCGCAGGAGTCGTTGAGACGCTGCGCAGGAAAGTATTCGCGGCGTTTCCGCATACCGCGGCCGACTTGAGGGTGCGGCGCTCCCTTTCGGAGCCACCGCCCCGCGAACAGGAACTCGACTTCGAATCCGAGGAAGGCATCACTGTACGCGCCGTGTATCGCAGGCATGAAAAGCCCGGAAAGCATCCGGCGCTGCTGTACATCGCCTCCGACGGGGAAGACGCTCGCTCCATCAATGCAGTTTTCCGCTCGATTGCTCCCAGAATGATTGTGTATCCCAGGGGCGTCGGGGAGATTCCATGGCCGAAGAGCTTCTGGAAAGATACTCTGCGCAACGCCATGCACGTGGGCCACACGGTGGATTCCATGCGGCTGTGGGACGTGATGCGCGCCGTGCAGGTGCTTCGGCTCCAGGATGACGTGGACCCCGGTCGTATTATGGTTGTTGGCCGCGGCGTCTCGGGAGCGCTGGGTCTTTATGCCGCCGTTCTCGATCCGCAGATCCACCAGGTGACGTTGATCGATCCCCCTGTCACGCACGTCCAGGGACCAATCTTCCTGAATGTACTTCGCTATCTCGACCTGCCGGAGGCGGCGGCGATGATCGCACCCCGCCACTTGAATTTCTACGCGCGCATTCCCAAAGAGTTTGAAAGCGCGCGCCAGGTTTTCGAACTCTATGGAAAACCGGAAAACCTGTTTCTGACGATGAACTTCGACAAAATTCTGGAAGGGCGGTACGATCACCGGTTCGCATCCGGGCTGTGAAAACGGTACGAATCCGTGTGATATATTGAAGCCATGCCGGAAGGGTATATTCCGATCTTTATATTTATGGCGGTTGCCCTGGCGTTTCCCATTGTTGCGCTCGGTTTGGCGAAACTGCTCCGCCCGGCTGCGCCATCCGTCACCAAGCTGGAGGCGTACGAGTGTGGAATCCAGGCTTCCAGCGGGGCGCGTGGCCGCTACACGGTCCG
>JADYZL010000215.1 GCA_020853155.1 Bryobacterales bacterium | reverse complement strand
TACCCCCGCGAGGGACAATTGCGCCACGGTGCTCACCTTCCCGGTCCAGCGCGGAGGAAAGTCCCGGATACTGGTAGCAAACCAGGCATAGCTCACCATGGAAAGGATCCAGAGGTCTCGAAGGAAAATCAGACCCACCAGCCACACTGGCGCCAAATCTGCTCCGGCGAATGCCATGTAAAGGGTAAGCAATAGCAGTTTGTCTGCTATGGGATCCAGATACGCGCCTAGTTTGGATTGCCAGCCAAATTGGCGGGCAAGGAAGCCATCGAGACCGTCGCTGAATCCGGCTACGGCCACCAACAGGAGCGCGGTAAGCCCGTGGTTGCCGAGGATGGCGAGCGCCACCAATGGCGTCAATACGATGCGTGCGTAGGTAATGAGGTTCGGCGGCAATCGCCATTCGGGAGTCGCTGCTTTCATTGCAGAATCGGTGGGAGGATCTTCCGCGCCGCTCAATCCGCGCTGCCCGCGCTAACCAGAGATTCCGCAACATTCGAAGCCAGTTGGTCGAACGTCAATAGTTCATAAAGGGAAGGGTCCGACATGATCTTGTGAGCCATCGCGACGTGCAAAGCGTGCCCGGCGCATTCGGCGATTACGTGCCCCAGCAGCGGCCGCCCGAGAAGAGCGAAATCCCCGATGAGATCCAGCACTTTATGGCGGCAAGGTTCGTCTGGAAAGCGCAGGCCCCCATCGTTCATGACGCCGGACTCCGTGAAACAGACGGCGCTTTCAAGCGATGCACCGCGAATCAGGCCCATATTTCGCATGGCATCCAGTTCCGAGGAAAATCCAAATGTGCGGGCGGGGGCAATCTCACGGGCGTAACGCTCCCGGGTGATCTCGATATCCAGACACTCTCTGCCGACGAGCGGGTGCTCAAAAAACACTTCGCAATTCACGGTGAGAGAATTCGCCGGAAGAATGGTGATCTTCTTTGCGCGGTCCTCCACCGTCACCGGCCGCACAATCCTCAGATACTTTCGCAGTTTTCTGCCGGCACGGAGCCCGGCCTCTTCGATCATCCGGACAAATGGAAGACCGCTCCCGTCCAGGATCGGGACTTCGAGATTATCGATATCGACGTAGACGTTATCGACCCCCAAACTGGCGAACACGCTCATGAGATGTTCGATGGTCGAGATGAGCACCCCCTTGCGCATGAGGCTGGTTGCGTAACTCACACGCGCCACATGCTTCCACACCGCCGGAATCTCGAAGTTATCGAGATCGGTACGACGGAATACAACTCCCGTGCCCGCCGGAGCCGGACGCAAGGTCATCGATACGGGTACGCCGCTATGGAGCCCGACGCCCTTAGTGGATACGGGCTTACGAAGGGTGCTCTCGAAGCGCAAGTTTGCTCCTTTCCCAATTGATATTGTAACCAAGTTTTTCCGTCATTGGCATCGCTAAATCATTCAAAAATAGTGACTTAATTGTGTCACAGTGTGGCGTAAAAACCACACTGAACGCCGGGATGAGTACTAGCGTTTCCGTAACAAATGAGGGCGTGCCGCGCTGGAAAGATTGGACAATTTACAGGTGCAAACCGAGCCGTGCGGAAGCCGGCGATCCATGACAGAACAGGAACTCATCGGAGCGGTGCGGTCTTCGATGGTTCCGGCGCTATCATGGGGCCATGCCGCGTCCAACGCTGTTTCTGGTGGATTCCTTTGGGTTTATCTTTCGCGCTTACCATGCACGAGCGCGATCAAGCGCGCCACCGATGCGCAATTCGAAGGGGGTCCCGACGGAAGCGACCTACATCTTCAACAATATGATCCGGCGGCTTCGGGATGAGTACCAACCGGATTTTCTGGCGGCGGTTTTTGAGAGTGAAGAGCCCAATTTTCGCAATGAGATGTTTGAGGCGTATAAGGCGAATCGGACGGAGACCCCACCGGATCTTCTTCAGCAGATTCCCGACATCAAACGTGTTCTCGAAGCGATGCGCGTGCCGGTAGTGGAATGCAGCGGATTCGAAGCCGATGACGTCATTGGGACGCTAGCTCACCGGGCCGCCGGAACGATGGATGTCATGATCGTTTCGAGCGACAAGGACATGCTCCAACTGGTTACGCCCCATGTTCGTATGCTCAACCCGATGAAGGACGACACGATCTACGATGAGGCGGGGGTAGAGACGTTTATGGGGGTCCGCCCACCGCAAGTGGTTGACCTGCTTGCACTTAAGGGCGATTCCGTCGACAACATCCCGGGTGCGCCCGGCATCGGGGAGAAAGGCGCCAGGGACCTGATCGCCGAGTTTAGCTCCGTGGAGCAGGCTATCGCTCAAGCAGAGCGCGTGAAGCGCAAGATGTACCGGGAGAGCCTCCAGAACAACCGCGAGCAGATCCTGCTCAGCAAAGAGTTGGCGCGGATTCGGGTGGATGCGCCTGTGGAGATTTCGCTTCAAGACCTGGCCGTGAAAGAACCCGACACCGCGGCGCTCGAAGAGGTGTACCGCGAGTTGGAATTCGGCCGGGCGCTACGCGAAGTGCAGACGGTCGTGGAGGAAAACTCGCGGGATTTTCGCTTTGTGCGCACGTCCGAAGAAGCTGAGCGATTGAGGGCAGAGGTGATCGCTGCCGGACGAATTGCCTTGATCCTCACCCCCGAAGTCTCTGGAGACGAGGGATCTCTGGATGAAACGCCGATCTGTTACCTCGCGACGGCGCCTGGCGTTGTCCGCGCGGTAGCACCGGCCCACGCGCCCCTGGTGCGCCTGTGGTGGAACGATGCGGGCATCGCAAAAGTCTTTCACGATTGGAAGCAAGCGCTGCTGTCCGCCCCCCCAGAGTGGGGGCTGCCCGCCGGAGAGATCGACGATGTCTTTCTGATGGGCTTTCTGCTCTATGCGGACCCCGGTCTGACGACGGTGGAAGCACTCGCCGGCAAGCGATTTGAGCGGGGAGTGGAGCGCAGTTTGGAAGCCGCTCCGGACCTGATTCTGCGCCTGGCGGACGATATGAAGCCAGCCCTCACGCGGGATGGGTTGGAACACGCCTACCGGGAAATCGATCTCCCTCTGAGCCCGGTGCTCGCCCGCATGGAAGCGGTTGGAATTCGTGTGGATACCGTTACGCTGGCCGCCATCTCGGAGCGGATGGGCAGGCAGATCGAGGATCTCACTGCGCGCATTCACGCTCTGGCCGGGCACGAATTCAACGTCAACTCGCCGCAACAGCTTGCGAAGGTGCTGTTTGAGGAGATGAATCTGCCCGCTCCGGTGAAGACGGGAAAGGGGAAGGTTCATTCCACGGCGGTGGATGTTTTGGAAGGGCTGGCTCTGCACCATGAGATCGCGGCTCTCGTGATGGAGTACCGTCAGTTGGCGAAACTCAAGGGCACTTATGTGGATGCCCTTCCCCAGTTGATCCGGCCGGCGACGGGCCGCATACATACGAGCTTCAACCAGGCAGGCGCGGCGACGGGCCGGCTTTCGTCCTCGAACCCGAACCTGCAAAACATCCCGATTCGCACGGAGCAGGGCCGTGAAATTCGCGCCGCCTTCATACCCCGGGAAGGCTGGCTCCTACTCTCCGCGGACTATTCGCAGATCGAATTGCGTCTGCTTGCCCACTTTTCGGAAGATCCCGTCCTCATGTCGTCGTTTCGGAACGGAGAGGATATTCACACTCGCACGGCCGCTGAGGTTTTCGGCGTCATGCCCCAGATGGTGAATCCGCAAATGCGCCGTGAGGCCAAGGTTGTGAACTTCGGGATCGTTTATGGGCAGACGGCTTTTGGGCTTGCCACGCAACTTGGCATTCCGAAGAAGGAGGCGGAGAACTACATCCGTAATTACTTCGAACGCTACGTCGGTGTGCGGAAATGGATTGACGCAACGATCGCCGAAGTCCGCGAAAGCGGGCGCACTCGCACCATGTTTGGACGCACACGGTTGATCCCGGACATGGAAGCCCGCAATCCGAATGCCCGCTCATTCGCCGAGCGGACAGCCGTGAACACCCCGCTGCAAGGCTCGGCCGCCGATCTCATCAAGATCGCCATGATTCGAATTGATCGCGAGATGACGGAGAAGGGGCTTGCCGCTCGAATGCTATTGCAGGTCCACGACGAACTCGTCTTTGAAGTTCCGCCGGAGGAACGGGATACGGTGGTCGCCCTGGTAAAGCGGCAAATGGAACACGTTACCGAACTGAGTGTTCCTCTCCTGGTGGAAATTGGCGTAGGCCCTAACTGGCGTGACGCCAAGTAGGCCTGATGAAGAGAGTTCGCCCGGCGATCCTATGGGAAAATGAATCTATCCCGGGCCGATGTCCAAAAAGCCGCTGGGAGAGGGAGCGATTTCCCATGCAAAGATTGAGCCGCCGCCATTTTCTGGCAGGCGCTGGCGCAATGGGCACGCTGCGTCTGGCCGCGCCGGCGCTCGCGCAGCCGGGCATCCGCCGCCTCACCATTCTGCACACAAACGATATCCATGCGCGGATTTCGCCCACCCGCGAAGGCTTGGGCGGGTTCGCCCATTTGGCGAGCGCCCTCAATCGGGAACGGGCGAAGGCGGAAGCCAGCCTGTATCTCGATGCCGGCGATCTTGTCCAGGGCACGCCGGTGAGTTCCCTCTATGAAGGCGTTCCGATCTTCGAGTTGATGAACGGCCTGCACCCGGACGCAATCTGTCTGGGAAATCACGAGTTCGATTACGGCTGGCGGCGCATCTACGACTACCTCAAGGTCAGCCGCTTTCCGATTTTCTGCGGTAATCTCGTGGGCGAAGGCGGCGCGTTTCTCACTCCCCCTCCGTACTTGATTCGAGACGTGAATGGAGTTCGGGTGGCCATCATCGGCCTCATCATGGAGTCTCTGGATAAGCTTACCTATAGCTACAATCTCAGCCCATGGCGGGTGCTGCCGCTTGTGGAAACCGCCCGGAAGTATATCAGCCAAGCCAAATCCGATGGCGCTCAGTTGATCGTTGGCCTCACGCACATTTTTCCCAAGGAAGAGGAAATGCTGCTGGCGGCGCTGCCGGAAATGCACCTGATCATCTCCGGGCACGACCACGGTGGGATGAAAACCCTCCTGCGCGATGGAAACCGGATGGTCGTTCGCACACGGCCCAATGGCGCCGAACTGGGGCGCGTGGACCTTGCGTTTGACTTAGCCAAGAACCAAGTGGTGGATATCCAGTGGAACCGCATCCCCATTATTGCTTCGGAGATTCCGGCGGAGCCGGCCGTTGCCCGTGAAGTGGCTTCCTGGGAGGCGAAGGTTTCCGCAGTGGTGGATCGGGAGATTGGCGAATCGAAGACTGCATATACGCGCTTCCAGATGAAGGATGTGGTGGAGCGCGCGATGCTGGAAAGCCTGGGCGTGGATTTCGCCTTCGTCAATCGAGGAGCCGTTCGCGCGGGGCTGATCGTCGGAAAAATTCGCGCCCGGGACATCTGGGATGCGCTGCCATTCGGGAATCGCGTTGTCTTCGGCAAAATTCCGGGAGCCAAGCTGCCGGAAGCGATCCGGAAATCGGCCAGCGTCGAACCGGACCGGATTTACTCCGTGGCCACCATCGACTATGTGGCGGAGAATCAACGGGAGATCGGAACCGAAGGCTTGCAGTTCCCCGAAACCGGCCCCTTTCTCCGCGAAATGATGATCGAGTGGGTGAGCAAGCGGAAAATTGTCGAGTGAGCGCAGGTTCCGAGGGCAAGGTGAACCGGCCGGCTTCACCGGCGAATTCAGGCAAGAGTTAATCCTCGAAGATGCGTCCGCGTGGCGCCTTGCTTCCCCTTCGGACCAGACGCTCGAGGCGCCGCCCCGACTCCTCGCCAGGTTGCAGCCGTTCCAGACGCCGTGCGTACTGAAGAGATCGGGGGATATCCTTAAAACTACGTTCGTAGAGAATAGAGAGAGCCTTTAGGGCGCGGCCATGCAGCGCGTTGGGAAACCCAATCAACTGCTCGACAGCGTCCCGCGCAGCTTCATTCCGGCCGGCTTTCCGCTCGATCTCGAAGATGTCCCAGAGGGTACGCGCCAGCAATTCCTCGGGGATATTGGTTTGGGCCGCCCGGCGCAGCAACGGCAAGGCATCTTCCGGGTGGCCAGCCTGCTTCAGCCAGCGGCCAAGGCCCACACACTCTGCCCCATGTCGCGTGGCCATCGACGCGGGGTCTCGAAACACACCACCTACGACATGAGTAAGACAAGCCAGCGAGAGAATATCGAGCGCATTGTGTTGAAACACCGGAACGAGGCTGCCGGCGTCTCCCAGTCGCAAATAGTTTGCGTAGAGAGAAGGGATTAGAAAACCCGGAACGTCGCCTGCGCGCTCGTGGCCCAGTACCCGTTCTTCGAGGTGCGTGAGTTTGCAACTCTCATAGCGCAATTTCCAGAGCCGCCTGCAAGCGTGAAGAAGGTCCACGTGCGGCATGGATGCAAAGGGTACAGCCGACCGCGCCAAGCGATAGCGGGTTTCGAGCAGCGGCAGATCGTAAGCCTTGCCATTGTACGTGATTACGGCAGAGCCGCGCTCCAGTTCCTCGGCGATCCGGTAGAGAACGCTCCGTTCTTCCGATGGTTCCCGAAGGAAAAATTGTTGCACCAGGAAGCCAGCGTCCGTGATGCGGCCGAGACCGATCAAAAAGGCAAATGTGCCGGTCCCACCTGCGAGCCCCGTCGTTTCGGTATCGAGGAAAATCCAATCCCCCGCCGGGCTCTCCCCATCGCCGGGGTTCAGCGCGGCCAAGAGATCCGCGGAAGATTGATTCAGTTCGTTCACTGCGAACTGCCCGTGCGACGTGTCACGGGGGTAGAAAGTCTCCGCCTCAAAGTGCATGCCGAATGGGGTTTCGACGATGGACCCGCTGAGGCAATTCTCGATTGCGTTCCGCTCCGCACGAAACGGGGAGGCGCCTTGGATTCCTCCCGAGAGCCCGATGGATCTCTCGAATCCGGATTCGTCCGAGCGGCTTTCCCACGGGGGAGTGTCGCGGGAGAAAGGCGCCGGCCCCGACGATATCGCTTCCCCACCCTTTCCCCGCGCAGAACCGGGATCGAGCGCGGTGCGCATTTCCACGCGCCGCATCTTCTCTCGCAGCCGCTCGATGTCTTCCCGCACATTGTGCATTAAATTCGCCTTTTCTTTGCCAGAATAGGCTCTTTTTGGAGATACTTCAACAAAGTCTCCCTTTAAGAAGATTCTGTCGCTCGCG
>JADYZL010000214.1 GCA_020853155.1 Bryobacterales bacterium | reverse complement strand
TCCCTTGGACAAGCAGAACGTCTACAGGGAATGTGCAACCACGGATTCATTACCGAGGAACGGGCACACGAAGTGATCGAGCGGATTCAAAACGGGGATCAAACCGTGGATGAAGCGGTGGAGGAACTGCAGGAGAGTTGTCCTTGCGGGCTCTTCCTGCCATCGCGAGCGAAACGAATCCTGAGTAGCGTCGCGGCGCCGTCCGGACGCTGACGAATTCACGCTTTGCCCGAGGTGGAGCCAGCTACGCCTCGCAGGGCGTCTCAGCGTTCGTTTTTGAGAACCAAACGGGCATTCCGAGCCGTTCGTGGCGTCTCTGTGCCTCATTTTGGCGTATCCTACTGGCATGAAGAGACGCACCCTCCTCTCGCTCCCGTTAGCTGCTGCCGCATCTCCGTTCGCTGGCTCTCTGGCATTCGCCCAGCGTTCCAAGCCGGCTGCATCGATCAACAAGCGCGAACGGATGCTCGCGTGGCTGGCGGGAGACACGGCGCCCGGCTATACACCTGCGGCCTTCTTTCTCCACTTCGGCCCGAACGAAAAGTCCGGCTCCGCCGCGACGAAGCGCCACCTGGAGTTCTTCCGCCAAACCGGAATGGATTTCGTCAAGATCCAGTTTGAGCAAACCTACCAGCGGCAGGCGTATCTCAAGCAGCCCTCGGATTGGAGCAAGATCCCACCCGTAAAGATCGATTTCTACGAGCCTCTGCTCATCACCGTGCGGGAGTTGGTCAAAGCGGCGAAGAAGGACGCGCTTATTCTCATGACGCTCTACTCGCCCTTCATGGGCGCGCGGCAGTGCGCGGGGGAAGATTTGTTCAAGCAGCACCTGCGGGAGAATCCGGACGCTGTCAAGCGGGGCCTCGAAACGCTGACGGCGAACCAGATGCTCTTCGTAAAGGCGTGCATCGACGCGGGCGTTGATGGCTTCTACATGTCCACGCAAGGTTCCGAATCCGGCCGCTTGCCGAGCCCGGAACTTTTCACGAAGTACGTGAAGCCTTTTGATCTGGTGGCGATGAAGGAAGCCCAATCCCGCCTACCCTTCAACATCCTGCACGTGTGCGATTACGAAGCCCCGTACGCGAGCCTCGACGCCGTTCGCGACTACCCTGGGCACGTCGTCAATTGCAACCCGAAGCTCACGGGGAAAACCCTCACGATGCAGCAGTTGAACCAGTTCTTCGGCCGTCCGCCCATGGGCGGGCTCGATCGTCACGGTATCCTCGCGAAAGGCAGCGAACAAGCGCTGGTCGCGGAAGTGCGAAATGTCATTGGGAGCGCGCCGCGCCAGTTCATCCTCGGCGCGGATTGCACTGTGGCGAGTGAAACGGATTGGAACCGCTTGCGACTCGCCATCGCAACGGCTCACGGCGCTCGCGCGTAGGTTCGCCGCCATCGCTCCCGGGCAGGCGCGCATCCAGCAGCGCCACCACGTGGCGCCACTCTCAAGGTTTGAGCGGTTCAAGATAGATATCGCGGAACATCACCGGCGCCCCTTCGGATTGCAGCGAAATCGCGCCCTTGCTCTGCGTGAGGTTCGTGGCCTTGTTCACGAGAACGCCGTTCACGTAAACGGTGAGCGTGTTGCCCCGCGCCACGATCTCCATCTTGTTCCACTGGCCCACCGGCTTTTCGGAATCGTCGGTGAGGTTCAAGTGCCGGCGGCCCTCCTTGCGGGACGCTTCATTTTCCACGTCCAGATCAGTCCCAATCACCCAAAAATCGCCCGCATTGCCCAGCGCGAGTTGCACCTCGATGCTCTTTGGCCATTGGCCCAGGGCATTCTTGCTGGTCGTGTGGACCAGCACCCCGTTATTCCCTCTCGTCGTCCCTTCCGGCCAGCGCCATTCGAGCGTGAGCCGGTAGTTTTCGTATTCTTTATCCGTGCGGATGTAGCCGGTTGGATTTCCCTTGCAATAGAGGATGCCGTCCTTGACCGACCACACGGCGGACATGGGGGTCGTGGTGTCCTCGCGCTTGTTCTTGGAATCCCAGAGATAGTGCTGCCAGCCGGAGAGGTCTTTGCCGTTAAACAAAGCAATGCGTTCCGCTGAATATCCAGCGCTCACCGCGAGAGCGATCAGCAACCCAAGAAGCATCGCGCGAATTCCAGATGATGTACTCATGGAGCCAGAGAACCTCCCTTTCAGCCGCAACATTATCACAACGCGGCCTGCTTCACCGGGAGAGCCCCGCAGCCCTCCCCGGGTCCTTTTCCTTTGTGAGGGGAAGGCGTCTCCCCCACGCTATAATTCGAGTACGGAACAGTCGAAACCGTCCCCATGCGGACTCCCTCCGCACGCCCGGTCCCCCAATTGCGCCGATGGAGATTCCAGACAACAATAGCCCTGACCGTTCGAGCGCCGTGGGGATCGCGGGTACGGGCCGTATTGCCCGGTCGCTCGGCGCGCTGCTCGCGGAGCGCGGCCTGCCGATTGCGGCCATCGCCGGCCGGGATGAAGCTCGAACCTGCGCAGCCGCGGCGTTCACCGGCGCGCGACGTACCGTTTCAATCGAGGATCTTGGCCGGCATGCCACCGTGGTGCTCATCGCCGTAAGCGACGACGCAATCGAAACAGTGGCGCACGAACTCGCGGCTGGCGCGCGGATCCCCGAGGTTGCCCTCCACACCTGTGGCAGCGCCGGCCCCGAACTCTTGCAGGCGTTGAGCGAGAAGGGTTGCGCCACGGGCGTGCTGCACCCCCTGCAAACCGTTCCCGCGCCTGAAGCGGGCGTCCAATCTCTTTCCCAGTGCTATTACGCCTATTGCGGCGAAGACCTCGCGGAGGAATGGGCGACGCGGTTGATTGAGCTGCTGAGTGGCAAGGCAATCCGAGTGAACCCGGCGCAGTGGGCGCTCTATCATGCGGCGGCGGTGATGGCGTGTAACTATAACGTCACGCTCGTCAGCACGGCTCTCGATCTCCTCGAAGTGGCGGGGGTTGCGCGCCAAGAGGGGCTGCAAGCCCTTGCCCCCATCCTCTGGAATACGACGGAGATTTTGTTGAGCAGTACGCCGGAAGACGCGCTCACCGGGCCGATCCGCCGGGGTGACGCAGGCTCTGTCCGGCGGCATCTTGACGCTCTCGCATCCGCTCCACCGGAAGCCCGTGCTCTGTATCGTGCCGCCGCCCGAAGCACTCTCACCCTCGCGCGCAGGGCGGGCCTTTCGAGTGGCGCCGCCGCGAAGTTGGCTGGCGTACTCGGAGAGGAGCAGGAATTACGATGAGTAAACAACCTTCGCGCAATGTGCGCATTCCGGAGATTCAAGGCAAGAAAGAGAGAGGCGAGCAGATCGTCATGCTCACCGCCTATTCGTCCTGGATGGCGCGTCTGCTCGACGAATCCGGCGGTATCGATATGCTGCTCGTAGGGGATTCCCTCGGTATGGTGGAGATGGGTTTCGACACCACCATTCCGGTCACGCTTCAGGATATGATCCGCCACACCCGCGCCGCTAGAAACGGAGCGCCGCGCGCATTCATCGTTGCCGATCTTCCATTCCTCAGCTACCAGACAAGCAAGGCCGAAGCCCTTCGAAACGCGGGCAGGCTGATGCAGGAAGGGGGCGCTTCGGCCGTCAAACTCGAGGGCGGCTCGGCGCTTCGCAAGACGGTGCGGCGCCTGGTGGATGCGGGGATTCCCGTCATGGGCCATCTCGGCTTGCTGCCGCAATCGCTCCATCAGCAGGGGGGCTACCGTCTGCAAGCGAAAGAGCCCGAAGAGCGGGAACAGTTGCTGCGGGATGCCGCGGCCCTCGAACAGGCCGGCGCCTTCTCCCTTGTGCTCGAATGCATTCCAGCGGACCTGGCCGCGAAAGTGAGTAAACAGTGCCGCATCCCCGTGATCGGCATCGGCGCCGGCGCCGGGTGTGACGGCCAGGTGCTCGTTACCAACGATATCCTCGGTCTCACCGGTGGCCGCGTGCCTGGGTTCGCGCGGCAGTATGCCGATCTCGGAGAAACCATCCGCGCCGCCGCGCAAGCGTTTTCGGCGGAGGTGCGCTCTCGAAAGTTTCC
>JADYZL010000213.1 GCA_020853155.1 Bryobacterales bacterium | reverse complement strand
TCATGCGGAACCGCACGGTGATCGTGATCGCGCATCGCTTGGCTACCGTCCGCCGCGCGGACCGCATTATGGTGGTGGAGAACGGACGCTTGCACGAACAGGGCACGCACGAGGAACTGCTCGCGCGGAACGGCCTATATCGTAAGCTGTACGACATGCAGTTCGACCAAAAGGAGCCGGTAAGTTTTTGATGGCTACGATTCGAAGCATGACGGGGTTCGCCCGCGTTACCGGCGAGATTGCCGGGAGGGATTGTGCGCTGACGGTGAAGAGCGTCAATCACAAGGCGCTCGATGTGCAGTTGCACCTGCCTCCGATGGCGGAGGTCTTGGAGAACGAGTTTCGCCAAACCGTACGCAAATGGATCAACCGCGGCTACGTGCAGGTGAATCTCCAACTCGGCAAGGGCGGCGCGAACGGCAATCTGCAATTGAACGAGAAGCTCTTTCAGGCTTGGCTCACGGCCCATGAGCGGGCGGCGTATCTTCTGGGCCAGACGCCGGAACCGCAGGTGGAGGCGGCGCTGCGTCTACCGGGGATGCTGGTGGAAGGCGAGATCGCGGACGATTCGGGGTTCTCCGCCGAATTGCTCGGGTTGCTTGAAGCGGCGCTCGGGGAACACCGCGCATTCCGGGAGCGGGAGGGAGCGGCGATCCTCGAAGATTTCCACCAGCGCATCGCCGTCGTGGCGGGTTGCGCCGGCGAAGTTTCAGCGCTCCGTGAGGAGGCGACCTCGTACTTCGCGAACCGCCTTCGCAAGCGCCTCGAAGAGTTGCTCTCGAATGCGAACGTAGACCCGCAGCGGCTGGCGCAGGAAGCGGCGCTCCTGGCCGATAAGACCGATATCTCCGAGGAACTCACGCGGCTGGTTGCTCACATCGAGGAACTGGAGCAGGCGCTTCAGGCCGAAGGCGAAGTGGGGAAGAGAGTGGATTTTCTGTTGCAGGAAATGAACCGGGAAGCGAACACGCTTCTTGCCAAGACGGCCAGCGCGGGTGAGTTTGGGTTGCGTATCACGAGCGCGGGCCTGACGGTGAAGGGCGAGATTGAGAAGATGCGCGAGCAGGCGCTGAACCTGGAATAAGAGGGCGAGCGAACAGCCATGGTGATTATTGTCTCCGCGCCAAGCGGATCGGGAAAATCGACACTGGTAAACGCACTGATGGAGCAGGTGCCGGGCATCCGGTTCTCCGTGAGCTATACGACGCGCACCCCCAGAGGCGCGGAGCGGGATGGGGAGAGCTACCACTACATCTCGCGTGAAGAGTTTGAGCGCCGCATCGATGCCGGGGAATTTCTGGAGTACGCCGAAGTCTTCGGCAATTATTACGGTACGCACCGCTCCTATGTGGAAGCGGCCGCGTATTCCGGTTACGACCTGCTGCTCGACATCGACGTCCAGGGCGCCGCGCAAGTGATGGATAAACTGCCGGACGCGGTGACGGTCTTCATCCTCGCACCCTCCAGAGAAGTATTGGAGAAGCGCTTGCGCAAGCGATCGGAAGATAGCGAGGAGACCATCCAGCGCCGCCTTCGCGAGGCTTCGCAGGAAGTGCGTTTCGCCGAGCGCTACAGCTATGTGCTGATCAACGACGATGTCGCCGAAAGCGTCCAGAACCTGGTTTCCATCGTTCGCGCCGAACGGGTAAAACGGGAGCGGCTGCGAGAGAAGCTAAGCCCGATTCTCGATACGTACTTGAGCCAGACGGCGGCGGGCTGATCAATCCGAGATCGACTTATATTGCGTCACGGTTAGCCGGGTGCTCTTCTTCCATTCATTGAGCGGCGGGGCACCGTGTGCGTGGAAATAACCTTCCAGTTCCTTCGTTAGACTTGCGCGCACGCTCGCGTATTTCCCGTCGTTGATGACGTTCCTTGCCTCGCCGGGGTCGGCTTCGAGATCGTACATTTCGCTCGGCCAGGGGTCCGCCCGCATCACGAGCTTCATCGTTCTGGTGCGGATCGAACGCACCTCGGCGTACTCGAAGAAGAGCCGGTCCCGCCAGTGCGGCGTGCCGCCTCTCAGGATGGGCGCGTAACTCTGGCCCACGCGATTCTTATCCGGAGCAACCGTGCAGTCGAGGTAATCGAGAATCGTGGGGAAGAAGTCGTAGTTCGAAATCATGGCATCGCTTCTCGATTGCGCGGCGATGTGCCCGGGGTGCTGCCAGATCATCGGAACCCGGATGGATTCCTCATACATGTTGCGCGGCACGGTGCCGTTACCCTTGCCCCAGACGCCGTGATGGCCGGCGTTCCAGCCCTGGTCCGCCGTGAAGATGACGAGGGTGTTTTCTAGCGCGCCCATCTCTTCGAGCTTCTGGAGAACCTTGCCGACGTTAGTGTCGATGCCCGTTACCAGCGCGGAGTAGGCTCGCATGCTCTCTTCGTTCAGGTAGTTCTTCGCAAGGCCCGTATTCTGTCTCGGGTTCTGCGGCGCCCTGGGGAAGCAATCGAATTTGGAATCCGCGTAGGGCGCGCGATATTTCTCCGGCTGATAGTTGTAAGGGGTGTGCGGCGCGTAGAACGGGACGTAAAGGAAGAACGGATCTGCCGCTCTAGTGGCTTGATGCTGAGTGAGGAAGTCGACCGCGCCGTCCCCGACAAGGTCCGTCTTGAAGCCGGTGGTCTTGACCCTCTCGCCGTTTTTCACGAACTCCGGATCTTTGTACGGGCCGCCACCCCCGGCGACGGTGTACCAGCTCGAGAAGCCCTCCTGCATGTTCTGGTCGCCGCCCATATGCCACTTGCCGCTCAAACCCAAGTGGTATCCGTTCGCGGCCAGAACCTCGCTAAACGATACCTGGTTCTTCAAAACCTGGGTGGCGTTGGGGCCGTAAGATTCCTTGGGCACAAGCCAATCCTGGACGCCGTGCGCATAGGGCAATTTCCCGGTGAAGTAGGTCACGCGGCTGGGGGAGCAGACGGGCGTGGCGGCGAAGGCGTTGTCGAAGCGCATGCCCCCACGAGCGAGGCGGTCGAGATTCGGCGTTCGCATTTCGCCGCATCCGTACACGCTGGTGGCCCATGCTCCGTGATCGTCCGTCATGAAGAAGACGACATTTGGCCGCGTCCGTTTCGGCTGCGCGGAGAGCGCGGTGATGCCAAGCCCAGCCATCAGAAAGGTTCGCCGGTTTTGCGGTTGCATGAACAGAACATATCGCGGTGCACGAGCAACCGCAATTGCCACCCATCGGGCGCCGGCGCCCGGACCCGGTGGGCCGGTTGAGCGAATTCGAGGGCGGTCTATGGGTACCCGGACCCGTCATGCGAAAATGAGGGGGTGACCGGCAATGAAACCCGCCAGGCTTTCCTGGATTACTTCGCCTCCAAAGGCCACCGCATCGTTCCGAGCTCCTCGCTGGTGCCCGCGAACGACCCCACC
>JADYZL010000212.1 GCA_020853155.1 Bryobacterales bacterium | reverse complement strand
CAAACCGCAACTTCCAGAATCTGCTGAACCTCGTGCCTGGAACGACGCGGGCCTTCCGGCCGCACTCCGTTTTCTTCAACGCGCAAGATAGTTTGTCGACGCAGGTCAACGGGCAATCCAGACTCGCAAACAACGTGCAGCTCGAAGGAATCGACAACAACCACAGGACGGGGCTTCTCACGGCGCTCATCCCGCCGATCGAGGCGCTCGAGACCGTGGACATCACGACAAGCAACTATGAAGCGTCGCTCGGGCGCGCGGGTGGCGCCGTCACGAACGTACTGTTGAAATCCGGCACGAACGAGTTCCACGGCAGCGCCTTCGCCTTCAACCGCGTGAGCGCGCTCGCCGCCAAGGCATTTCTGACGACCACCAAGCCGCTCACGGTTTATAACTACTTCGGCGGGACGTTCGGCGGGCCGATTATCAAGAACAAGACTTTCTTCTTCGGGGACTATCTCCGCGTGACAGACCACCGTGGGCAGACGGACCGGCTAACAATCCCGACCCCGGCTTTCCGTTCCGGCGATTTCTCCGGCATGACGACGCTGATTTACGACCCCACGACGGGCACCGCTGCCGGAGCCGGGCGCACCCCTTTCACCGGAAACCGCATTCCGGACGCCCGCATCAGCCCCATCTCCAAGCGCATCCTAGGGCTATTGCCGGGACCCACGCTGCCGGGTACCGGGATTAACTACGAGTACAACTCCACGCTAGTCAAGGACACGGACAGCTTCGATGTGAAAGTGGACCACAACCAAAGCGATGCCGACCGCTTTAGCGTGCGTTACAGTTTCCAGCGTCCCACCGTGTTTGATCCTCCGTCATTTGGAGATGCCGGGGGACCACATGGCGGCGGTTTTGCCGGCCATGGCGTGCAGAAGGCGCAGAACGGGGCCATCAACTACAACCGCCTTTTCAGCCCAACCCTCATCTCCGAGTTCCGCTTGGGCGTCAACCGGTACCGGAACGACGCGCAGCAGGTGGATTATGGCAGCAAGGCAAGCGAAGCCATCGGCATCCCGGGCGTGAATCTGGACGCCTGGACTAGCGGGCTCGTGAACATCGATATCACCGGCTTCTCAAATCCGGTTGTAGGCTATTCCGCCTCTCTACCCTGGATCCGCTCCGAGACAAACTTCAACTTCGTCAATACGTGGACGAAAACCTGGAACACGCACACGACGAAGTTTGGCGCGGACATCCGCCGCCTGCGCGACGACCTGCTGCAAACGCAGACACAGAATCCGCGCGGCATCTTCCGCTTCCGTCAGGGGCAGACCAGTTGCAGCGGCAACTGCGGCGCGGGCAATTCGACTTCAGCGGGGTTCGCGAATGCGTTCGCCTCGTTCCTTCTGGATCTGCCGAACGACACGGGCCGCGATTTGGCAGTGATCTTCCCCGCCTGGAGACAGACGCAGTACTTCCTGTTTGTCCATGACAAGTGGCAGGTGAGCCCAAAACTCACACTGGACTACGGGATCCGCTGGGAGTTCTACCAGCCGGCGACACCACGGTTCAAGGGAGGCTTCTCTAATTACAACGCGGACTTGAACCAGTTGGAAGTGGCTGGTTACGGCAACGTGCCGATGAACCTGGGGATGAAGGCGAACTACAAGAACTTCGCGCCGCGCCTCGGTATCGCCTATCGGCTCACAGAGAAAGATGTCGTTCGCATGGGCTTTGGCATCAGTTTTCTCCCCTTCGCGGATAACACCTACGCCTACAACTTCCCGGTGAAGCAAAACAATACCTTCAACGGGCTGAACTCGTTCTCCCCCGCGATTCTCGGTGATGGGCGCACGGCTTCCATGGCGAACGGCTTCCCAGCCCCGATCGCGGCGGTGATTCCGGATTCCGGCATCATCACGAATCCGCAGAAACAGCAGTATGACGTCATCGACACGAACTTCAAGGAAGGTTATGTGCAGTCCTGGAACATCGCCTACCAGCGCGCGCTGCCCAAGAACTTCACCTTCGAAGCCGCCTATGTGGGCAACAAGGCCGTCGGCGTTCCCACGCCCATCCTGCTGAACCCCGGCCTGATCCTGGGAGCCGGCGCGGCGGGCCGGCCGTATTTTGCCGAGTATGGGCGGAATGTGAATACAAACCTTCGTTTCGCGTCCGGAGATAGTGAGTATAACGCGCTGCAGATCAAGGTGGATAAGCGCTATTCCAACGGATTCCTGCTGACGACGGCGTATACCTGGAGCCGGGCGATGGCCAACAGCGGCGACGACAACGGCGGACCGGCGTGGTACATCAATCCCGAGCGCAATTGGGCGCGAGCGGGCTTTGATCGCAGGCACTCCTTTGTGCAGAGCTACATCTACGAACTCCCGTTCGGCAAGGGCAAGCGGTTCCTGCAAGCGGGGCCGGGCGCCTGGATTCTGGGTGGCTGGCAATTGAATGGAATCCTGACGCTGATGAGCGGCAACGCGATCAACTTCAGTTCCACCGCGCCCAACAACGCACCGGGTAACGCGCAGACGCCAAACGTTCGCGGTCCGTTCAAGGTGCTGGGCGCGGTCAACGATAGCCCGTGGTTTGACACAAGCGTGTTTTCCGCTCCGGCGGCGAATACGTTTGGCAACGTAGGCCGCAATGCGGCTTCCGGGCCGAACTTTTATAATCTGGATGCTTCGCTGTTCCGAAATCTCCAGATTACGGAGCGATACAAACTGGAGTTCCGCGCCGAAGCGTTCGCCTTGCCGAATTCTCCAGGATGGCAATTGAACAATCCAACCACGAACGTGGACGATCCGAACTTCGGGAAGGTTCGCGGGTCTGGCGGCAACCGCTCTCTGCAACTAGGCCTGCGGCTGTTGTTCTAAGAAAGCACCCCCCTTTGGTTGAAGCGAGGAGGTGAAGCAGGCGCCGCCTCCTCGCTGGCTCCTGCCTTGTTCAATCGTCCGATGATGGTGTTTCCGGGAAGGTGAGTGCGTCTACGAACGCGTCCTGAAATCCGGACAAGGAAGCTAGCTCCACATGCGTGAGGCGGGATCGAAGCGCTTGAAGCAGATGATCCCGATTCGAAGGCTGTAGTAGGAGGAGCCGCGCCCCGCGCAGAGCGGCGTTTCCGGCGGCATGCACGCAGGGGCCATGCGAATCCTGCGCGCCGGGGAGAAGTCCGATCCGGCGGGCGCTGGCTTCGCGGACATAGTTCCCGAATGCGCCCGCAAGATGAACCCGCTCTAGCGCCGTGATCCCGGCCACTTCCCGCAGAAGGTGCAACCCGCCGGCAATCGCGCCTTTCGCGAGTTGGAGTTCCCTCACGTCCCGCTGCGTCAGGAATAAACTATTCGAGAGACGAATT
>JADYZL010000211.1 GCA_020853155.1 Bryobacterales bacterium | reverse complement strand
TACCTGAAGCACAGCCGGATGAGCGACGCCGAGGTACGGCGTTGCCTGGACCGGATCGAGGATACCAACCGTGTGCTCTACGGCTACGGCAGCGTGCAGTTTGGGCGGAATATGGTGGAGTGCATGGAGGAATTGTGCGAGCGCCCGGTTTATGAAGAAGACCGGGAAGCGGTGCGACGGATTGCGCTGGGCATCATGGAGCACCCGCTGGAGTTGATCGCGGGAGTCGAGGAGACGCTGGCGCATCTGGCACGCCGCCACAAGCTCACCCTGTTCACGAAGGGTGAACCCGCGGAACAGAATGCGAAGGTGAAGAACTCCGGGCTCATGCCTTACTTCGAGGAAGTGGTGGTAGCGCGCGAGAAGGAACCCGAGGCATACCGCGCGTTGTTGGCGCGCCGCGGCGCGAAGGCGGCCTGTTCGTGGATGATTGGAAACTCTCCAAAATCGGACATTAATCCCGCGCTAGCGATTGGCATGAATGCCGTCTATATCCCACATGTGCGGAACTGGCATCTGGAGCATGAGGACTTGGTTCCGGGTACGGGGACTCTCCTCGAATTGAACCGCTTCGTCGAGTTGAGAGAACACTTCTAGCCGGAGGCAGCGGAACGGCGGCGAAGTGCGGGAAGCTGGTTAGAGCGGATGATCGACCTTCACACTCATACCAATGCATCGGACGGGACTGCATCGCCGCGCGAGTTGATCGATGCTGCTACGCAGGCAGGCATCACGCTGCTTGCCATCACGGACCACGACACCTTCGACGGGTGGGAGGCAGCGCGAGGCCGGGCCGGCGAGGCCGGGCTTCGGCTGATTCCCGGAGTGGAGCTTTCGACCACACTCGATGACGAGGCGAAACCAATGCTGCCCGGCTTTCGCGCGGACGTGCATCTGCTGGCCTACTTCCCCGAAGCCGAACCCGCTGCGCCCTTTCGCGAATGGGTGGGAACCTTGCTTGACTCCCGCTGGGAGCGCAATCGTGCCCTGATCGAGCGGCTCACGGAGCGCGGGCTCGACGTGACGGAGAAGATGTTGCGCCGCTACGGAGGACCGGTGGCGGGCAGAGTGCATCTTGCCCGCCTGCTGAAAGAACAGGGGCATGTGGACTCGATCGATGAGGCCTTCCGGTCGTATTTTGGGGAATCCGCGGGAGACTACGTGCCGCGGCGCTGTCCACCCCTGAGCGAAACGATTACGCGCGTGAGAGAGGCGGGCGGAATCCCCAGCTTGGCGCACCCAATCCGGTTCTGGGGAGAGCGGCGGGAAGAGGCGGAGAAACTATGCGGCTGGATTGCGGCGCGGGGGCTGATGGCGCTCGAAGTATGGCATTCGGAACAACCTCGCGCATATTCGGAATGGCTGGCGGCGTTGGCGGACCGCCACGAACTGGGGCGCACGGGTGGGAGCGATTTCCATGGCCAGAATAAGCCGGGCATCCGGCTGGGCGTGGGACGGGGGGATAGCAGCCTGGTTCCCGAAGATCAATGGCGCTGGGATTTCGCGCAACTGCGCTAGCGTGGGGGCAGGAGCGGCATGGGGCGCATTCGCATTCTTTCCGACGAGATCGCGAACAAGATTGCCGCCGGCGAGGTGGTGGAACGCCCCGCGTCGGTCGCGAAGGAACTGCTCGAAAACGCCCTGGATGCGGGTGCCACGGAAATTCGGGTGGAAGCCGAGGCCGGCGGATCCCGGCTGTTGAAGATCGGCGACAACGGGCACGGAATGGGGCGGGACGACGCGATGCTGGCGTTTGAGCGGCACTCCACCTCGAAGCTGCGCGAGGCGGAGGACCTGGCGTCGATTCATACCCTGGGTTTCCGGGGGGAGGCCCTGCCCTCCATCGCCGCCGTTTCGCGCCTGACGTTGGTCACCAGGGACCGGAACAGCGATTCCGGCACGGTCGTGGAGATCAACGGAGGGCGCGTGCGTCGCTGCGAGGACATCGCCGCTCCCGTCGGGACTTCGATCGCCGTGGCGGATCTGTTTTACAACGTCCCGGCCCGGAAGAAATTCCTGCGCAGCGAACAGACGGAACTGGCGCACATCGGCACGCTGCTGACGCACTATTCATTGGCCCACCCGGAGAAATCGTTCGAGCTGCGGCACGGGGGACGGGTGCTGCTGGATGTGAGCCCGGTGGCGGCATTGGGAGAGCGGCTGTATCAGGTGTTCGGCGGCCAGACGGTGCAAGAACTGGTGGATCTGGGCGACCACGGGAGGGAACTGCTGGTGACGCCGCCGCTGCCTCCACCCTGGAAGCGCACGGCCGGAGATCCGCCTCCTCAGCCGGAACGGAAGCAATTCTCCTTGCGGGGATTCATCAGCGGCCCGCATATCCAGAAGGTGAACCGGAATGCGATCTACCTTTTCGTGAACGGGCGGCTGATTCGCGACAAGCTCATCATGCATGCGCTGAACAGCGCTTATCACAACCTGATCCCAAGGGATGCTTACCCGTTCGCGGCGCTGTTCCTCGAATGTCCCGCCGATGAAGTCGATGTGAACGTGCATCCAGCCAAGACGGAGGTGCGCTTCCACCATCGCACGTTTGTTCATGACTTCATTCAGGACACGCTGCGGGATTGCCTGATGGCGAATCGCCCCACCGCTCCCGCGCCCGCTCCGCAGGTGATGGGCGAAATGCGCGGCAGCGGCTTCCGGGCGGATATTCCCGGTCAAGGCGCGGACGGTGCGGGGCAAGGCCAGCCGGAGGAGGCATCGCCCGGCATGGGAGAACCGATCCCCACCGGGCCTCCGATCGATTTCCGAAGCCCGGCCCAGCCCGGCAGCGCGTTGCCGTACACCGAATTCAGCCAGCGCGAACTCGACGCGGCTTTCGCATCGCGGGTGGATTTTTCTCCGGATGCGCGCGATGGAGGGCCGCTGGCATCGCACCGCGCCGTGCCGGTGTTCGGCGGCAAGGCCGCACAGGCCGGCTACCATCCACCATTGCAGTTCGGCGAGTTCTCACTTCGGCAGCAGCCGGGGCCGATGCCGCGCTTGCCGTTCGGCAAGGGCGGGCAAACCGGGAATGCTGCGGAGACGCTCCCGGATATCAATGCCGCGCCGTTCGCGGGCACGGAGGGTGAGGGTATCGAAGCGGCGTATCGAGAGTTGATTTCCGGGGAGAGCCAGAATCTCGAAGCGCTGCGAGGGCTGCGCCCGATCGGCCAATTGAAGCAGAGCTTCATCATCGCCGTGGATGAGGAAGGGCTCTGGCTGATTGACCAGCACATCGCTCATGAGCGCATTCTGTTCGAGAAGGTGCTGGAGAACTTCGCGCGTGGGGCGATGGAATCGCAGCGTCTGCTGATTCCGCTCGTGGTGGAATTGAGCGCGGGGGCGCAATTGGATTACGCCGGCATTGAAGGGGAACTACGCGCGCTGGGCTTCGATACGGAGCCGTTCGGCCCGCGCACGCTCTCGGTGAAAGCGGCCCCGGCGGACTTGCCCTTTTCGGAAATCGAAAGCCTCATCCGCGAGGTTTTGGAACGCCCGGATGCCGATTGGCGGACGCGCTCACCCGAGGATATCCGGCGGGAACTGGCCGCATCGATGGCCTGCAAGGCTTCCATCAAAATCAACACGCCGCTCGATCAGGCCAAGATGGAATGGCTGTTGCGGACGCTGGCGGAGACGCGCTACCCGATGACCTGCCCGCATGGCCGGCCGATCGCTCTGCGTTATGCCACTAACGACATTCTGAAGGCGTTCCACCGTATTTGAGGTTCAGGCTGCGCGAGGTTCGGCGGGCCGCATCATGCGGCGGATCACGAACACGGTGAGCAGCAATCCCAGGCCAAGCAGCACGAAAGGCACGATATTCATTACCCACCACTGCGTGCCTTCCGGTTCGGTGAGAATGCGCTCTCCGTATTTGCCTTTGAAAAACTCGACAATCTGCCGGTCAGACTGTCCTCCGACGATCATCTGAGCGATCTCCGTTTTCATTTCCTGCGCGGTCGGGGACATGTGTCCGTAAAGCGCTTCCCCATAACAGCAGGGCGACATGAACTGGTGCTCCAGCCCATAGAGGCGCTTGGATTGCTCCGGCGTGAGTTGGTCTGTACGAGGCGGCGTTGGACCCGGCTGCTGCGCCGCGGAGGATAGAGCCAGGCCCATGGCCAGCAGGAGGATCAGAGAAAAGGTGCGAATCCGAAATCCCATACTCCTTCCAGTCTAAGCTCTTGGGAGCGGCTGGGGAGCGGGATTGGGGCGGCCCGGATATGATGGACGCTATGAGCATTCGCGCGCGCGTAGCTACTTCCTTCTTTCGATTGGCTCTGATCTCGGGCTGCTGGCTCACTCTATGTTGCGGAACTCTTCCCCTATCGGCAGCAGGGAAGATTCCCGTGGAGGCATTGCCCATCGGCAACGCCAGCTCCACCGGGGTGAGTGTGCAGCCGCTGATGGTGGGCGAGGTTCCGGAGGTCTTTGTGGATCTTGTAACGGTGAGTGGAGGCGCGACTCACGCGGAACCGGCCCGGCCGGACGAAGCCGTCGTTTGGCTGCTGGTGGAGGGCGAGGGCACGATGCAAGCCAAGGGCCGGCGATTCGCGGTTTCGGGGGAAACCATCGCTCGCGCGCCGCAAGGCTGGGATTGGAAGATTACGGCGCCACGCGGCGAAACGATGCAGTTGGTCCGGGTGCGCCGGAAGCTGACCGCGGTGGATTTCGAGGAATTGCGGAAGTTTCCCGAATTTCAGAAGCTGCCTCTGGTGAAAGCGTTCAAGGATTGCACGCCGTATGGAGAAGCCATCAAGAGCGCGAAGACGGTAAGCCGGACGCTGCTGCCCGAGAATTACGTGCCGCGAATGGCCATGGGAACGGTGGAGACGACGGGTCCGGATGCGGTGGCGCCTCACCGGCACGCGATGCTCGAACAGTTGTTTTTGGGCTTGAAAGGGAATGACATCACCGTGACGGCGGATGCCGCGCGGAGCAGGCTGGGCGAGTTCCAGATCCTGCATATTCCCCTGGGTTCGTTTCATGGCGCGCAGGTGGAGGCAGGCAAGAAACTGCACTACGTCTGGATGGATTTCTTTGCCGACAAAGCCGGCCAGGAGTGGCTGAAGACACATAAGCCGCTCACAACACCGAATACGCCGTAGCCCGGCTCGGGGCTGATAGACTGACGAGTTACCGGACATTCCCCGCGTGGGGAGCGTTCGGCTTGAGGACCCTAACGGCGATGCCCCATTCGATACTGTTCTTGTGCAATCCGGCGATGAAAAGCCTCGCGCTGCTGGACGCGCTGCCGGACGAGGTGAATCTGACGGTAACGCTCGATGCGGCAACCATCGCCACGAAAGTGCCGGAAGCCGATGTGCTGGTGCTGAACACCGACGACCAGGAATTGATCCGGCTCGCGGTGACCGAAGGCAAGCGGGTGCAGTGGATTCACTCGCTGATGGCCGGGGTGGAGAAGAAACTGGTCCCCGAAATTCGCGACGTCGTAGCCCCGTTCACGAATGCGCGCGGGGTGTACGCGGAATCGCTGGGCGAATTCGTATTGGCCGCCTGCCTGTACTTTGCGAAAGATTTCCGGCGGATGCGGCGGCAGCAGGCGGAGCACCGCTGGGAACAGTTCGAAGTGAACATGATCGCCGGGAAAACGATGGTGATCCTGGGTTACGGAGAGATCGGGCGGGCTTGCGCCAAGCGGGCCTCGGCGATGGGGATGCGGGTGCTGGGTATCCGGCGGAGGCCGGAGTATTCCTACGGCGACCCCTATGTGGAACGGGTGGTTGCCTTCGACAAGCGAGCCGCCGTCATTCCGGAGGCGGATTACTTGGTTCTGGCCGCGCCTAACACGCCGGAAACGAAGGGACTGGTGGGGGCGGCGGAGATCGCGGGCATGAAGCGCACGTCGGTTCTCATCAATGTTGGGCGAGGGCCTGTTGTGGAAGAAGCTGCGCTGGTGCAGGCGCTGGCGGAGGAACAGATACTCGGCGCGGCGCTCGACGTTTTCGACGAAGAACCTTTGCCCGCCGGACACGCCTTCTACGGCCTGGACAATGTGCTGCTCTCGCCGCACTGTTCCGACATGACGCCCGGATGGCTCGACGATTCCGTTCGATTCTTTCTGAAGAACTACCAGCGCTTTCGTGCGGGGGCGCAGCTTGAGAATGTGGTGAACAAGGAATTGGGGTATTGAGATGAAGATCGTTTCTTATTCGATTCGCGTGGCGCTGCTTGCCGCTTTGTTGATCCCGTATTCATCGGTTGCGGCTCAGGAAACACCCTATGTGCCGTCGAAAGAGAATTTAGCGGCGCGGCAGTGGTTTCAGGATGCGCGCTTTGGCCTGTTTATCCACTGGGGCGTATACAGCGTGCTCGGTAAGGGTGAATGGGTGATGAATAACGATCGGATGACGAAGTCCGAGTACGAGAAGCTGCCGCCCCGCTTCAACCCTACCCGGTACGACGCCGCGCAATGGGTATCCCTGGCGAAGGCGGCGGGGATGAAATATATCACCATTACGAGCAAGCACCACGACGGCTTCGCCATGTGGAACACCAAACAGAACAGTTGGAACATCGTGGACGCCACGCCTTACGGCAAGGATGTACTGAAGGCGCTCGCGGAAGAATGCCGGAAACAGGGTATAAAGCTATTCTTCTATCATTCACATCTGGATTGGTACCAGAATGAGTATTTCCCGCGTGGGCGAACAGGCCTTTATTCGGGCCGTCCCGAATATGGAAACTTCGATAAGTACCTCGACTACATGGACGATCAGTTGACGGAGTTGCTTACGGAATACGGGCCTGTGGCGGGCATTTGGTTCGACGGTATCTGGGACAAGAAGGACGGGCCATGGAGGTTGCGGCGCACCTACGATCTGATCCACAAGCTGCAACCGGCGGCCCTCGTGGGCAATAACCACCATCTGAAGCCGTTTGCCGGCGAAGACTTTCAGATGTTCGAAAAGGATCTGCCGGGGCAAAATGTGAGCGGCTTCAGCAGCGGATCCGAGGTGGGGAACCTTCCGCTCGAGACCTGCGACACCATCAATGGTGCGTGGGGATACAACGAAAGCGATAAGCGCTTCAAGTCAACGAAGCAGTTGATTCACTACCTCGCGCGGGCGGCGGGGCACAATGCGAATTTCCTGCTCAATGTGGGGCCGAAACCGGATGGAACCATCCAGGACGAATTCGTGGAGCGGCTGCGCGAGATGGGCGCGTGGTTGAGCAAGAATGGCGAGAGCATTTACGGAACGCGTGGTTATGAGAAAGTGCCTCCCCGGAACTGGGGTGCGGTTACGCAGAAGGGCGACACCATTTATGTTCACGTGCTGGAGTGGCAGGATGAGGTGCTGGCGCTGCCGAAACTGGCGGACGTGAAGAGCGCCCGGCTGCTGATGGATGGCACGGTGGTGAAGGTGGATCAGCTTGCCGATGCCACGCTGCTCCATTTGCCCGTGGGCAAGCGCGACCCTTACGACACGGTTGTCGCACTGAGTACGAAATAGCGGGTGGCCGGATTCCGGCATGCCGCAATTGGAGAGGACTATGACTTATCCCGAGAAG
This sequence comes from Bryobacterales bacterium, assembly GCA_020853155.1. Classification (GTDB taxonomy): domain Bacteria; phylum Acidobacteriota; class Terriglobia; order Bryobacterales; family Bryobacteraceae; genus JACTMJ01. The sequence goes on along the minus strand of JADYZL010000211.1, from coordinate 436 downwards.
ATCGGCACGATCGCCGAACTCGAAGATGCGCTTTCGCAACCAACGGAGCGCGATATCGCGGCGATGGCCGCGCTTGACGGCGATGTGATGTTGCTCGGCGCCGGTGGAAAGATGGGTCCGTCGCTCGCGCGGCTCGTGAAACGGGCATCGACGGCGGCTGGTGTGAATCGCCGGGTGATCGCGGTGGCGCGCTTCACCGATCGGGCTTTGATCCAGGATTTCGCTTCGCACGACATTGAGGCGCTGCCCGCGGATCTGTTGAAGTACGAAGACCTTGCCGGGTTGCCCGATGCCGCGAACATTATTTATATGGCGGCGAAGAAGTTCGGCACCAGCGGGGGCGGGGCGGCTGAAGCGGCTGCGACATGGGCCATGAACGCATACCTGCCGGGGCGGGTGGCGGAGCGCTTCGCAAAGTCCCGGATTGTGAGCTTTT
>JADYZL010000210.1 GCA_020853155.1 Bryobacterales bacterium | reverse complement strand
CTGATTGCTGATCCCCAGTTTGGCCGCAATCTCAATGTCGAGTTCTCCATCGGCAGCGAGAAGAACGATGCGCGCCCGCTCCACCTGCCGCGCCGGAAGGCTTCGTCCGCGCGCCCATTGTTCCAGGATTTGCCGCTGCTCATCCGTCAACACAACTGCGGGGGCTACACGCATGGGCGATCGTCTCCTCCATGATGAAGACATCGCCGAAAGCGTATTAGTTACGATTTATGACGCACAGAACTAGTTGGAAAGTCCCTGTGTTCAAAGGCCGATGCCATACGGTCAATTTCTGGACCAGTCAGCCCCACGTCAACGGCCACTTTGCGCCAAGCCGACACGGCCTCTCCTACTTCACGAGCAATCTGGCCGGCCTCGGACTTGCGCAGTTCAAAATACTCCGCAACGCTCAAGGCCAACTCCAGGGAAGCGGCACCGCCGTCGAGATCGATGGTGGTGCTCAGAACGCGCGGCTTGATATCGACTGGAACCGGGTTGAGGTCATAGGCGGGAGCGAGCCGCCAGCCGGCCGGGCCTGCATAGAGAAAACCGTGGTTGCGGAGGTGATCGTCGGTGTTCGAAATCAGGACGTTGAAAACGATCCGCCTCCAGAGAGCGTGCATATCCGCCTTCGGTTCTGCGCCGTGCTGGCGAAGGACATCTACGAATTCCATATAGCTGCGGGTTTCATTATCCCGGGCGTCGAGCATGCTCATCGCCGATAGAAACGGTAGGCGACCGTCCGAGTCACGGTCAAAGCGGCGAAGCAAGATTACACTTCTACCGGCGATGTCCTCCAGCCTCCACTCCGGAACGGGGATGCCTGCCTTAGCTGCAAGAGAGAGGGCTACGGCCTCCCAGAGAACCGCATTGATTTCATCGTCCTTGTTCGGAAACTTGGCAATCGCTAAGTGGCCGTCACGGTCGCGCACGGAGGCCTTGGGCCGGGCACCGCCGAGCGACGATCCGGGCGCCAGCAGCAAACGGAGATCTTCGTCGCTGTCCGAGTCACTCACGACGTGCTCTGCGGCCGAGAGCAACCGAGGCAGTTCGATTAGTGGCGGAATCGTTTTGCCTTCTTCCGCCGAGAGAAACGGTCCGCCTTCGGACAGTGCAAAGCGCAGGGCACCTTGCCGCGCCTCGTCAGTCACTTTCAGCAAGAAATCGATCTCGCGCAGCGTGCGCGGGGTTTCGCCGGCGGAATCGGCTCGTCGCCGTTCAGCCCGGCGCATCAGCACCCTGCCCCAACGGTCGGGTGCAGAATCACCGATAGCCCCGAAGAGAGGCTTGTCGGAAGGCGTGTGGAACGGGCCGGGACCAATTTTCAGGGCTGGTTCGAGCGAAAAGCGGTCGTCATGGGCAAGCCAGTTCTTGTCGTACTCGAAACTCGCGCTGTCCTTGTTGCCGCGTGTTCGGGCCCAGAGCCGTCCCACGAGATGGGGCTTGCCGTGAAGATCGATGTATACGAGGACGTCTCTTTCCATTAGGGTGTCCCCATATCTGGCTTACGCCGACGCGCGAGCCGGACACGCTGCGGGAGTTGTTCCTCTTCGAGCGCGCGGCCGACACTGTCATGGTGGTGATCCGCCAAGTCGGCTATTCGGTCGACAAGGCCGAGAACGAAGAGCACGGTGGTGTAGATGCCAAGGGAGACATTCGGATCGCCCTTCTCTACCTTGTTAAGGGTAGTGCGGCTGATAGAAGCGCGCTCTGCCAGGATCGTTGTGGTGATACGCCGCCGCCGCCGGGCGTCACGGATGTCGTGTCCCAGTTTACGGATGGCGCGGATGACGGGTACCGGTTTCATGGCATTTCTCTTCTTGTAATGTTCACATTTGCGAACATTATTTCTATTTACTGTACGGTATCATAGACATTAAATCAATTCTGATGAAGAGACAAAATGTCGAGCTTCGCGGACACTAAGCCGGGTTTGTGTTCACGAACGCGGACTCTATGCTTTGGAAGGTTTCGCGGGCCAGATGCCGGAATGACGTCTCGAAGGCCACAGTGACCCCGTCCGCCTGATGGGCTCCCGACAAACGATGATCGTTCGTCTGTGTCCCCGAGGGAATGCCCGGTAGATCGTAGGGCCCAACCGGGGCCACTACCGGGACAGCCTCCGTGATTCCGAGCTTTGAGAGGATTCGGTTGACGGGCGCACTTTACCAATAGATGCCACGCATTGCCCGAATGGTTGCCGTTGACGTGTCCAGCCCGTGACCCAGCGACGGAATCACCGCGTCTCCGTCTTCTTTTCCAATCAGGACCGGGTTCTCCACCTGGAACTGCTAGCCACCCACTTTGCCCGGCAGCGAATCGATCTGATCGGACGCTGCCTCATGACCAATCACGTGCATCAGCTTGTGATTCCGCGCAGGCCGGAATCGCTCGCCTTCGGCATTGGATGCGCCCATCAGAAATACAGCCGCTGGTTGCAGATTCGCCGCCGTCAAACGGGTCAGCGATTCCAGAACCGTTTCCACCGCTCTCCGCTGGACCACGCACACACGTGGCAAGCGATTCTGTACACTCCACCTAACCCGGTGCGCGCGGATCTCCGCGGCAGATCTGGATTTCAGGGTATCCATGACTGGCATCCGCCCAGAGGAGAGATGGTGATCCGCGAGGCTGCCACGGCAGAAGGCGTCGGAGTTGGGACGCGCCCCGGGTTACCCTTCCTCCATATCCTTGAATGCCCTACTGGCTATCCTTCCGTTTCCGGGTGATCTGGTGGGGCCAAGTCCGTATCCTCATCGTAGGTGAACGGAGCCGTCTGATCCTCTTCCGGCGCTGTATCCATACCTGGGTATAGCCGGCGCAAATCCCATTCATTGACCCAGCGCCGGACGTACGAACGCATGCGGCGGGCCACGGAGCGCTCCTGCTGCGCAATTTCCGGAGGATCCCAGGAGTATGCCTCTCCATGGATTCGCTTCAAGCGTTGATAGGTATCGTGCAAGACACTTTCATCCGGAGGCCGAAGAGCGATCGCGGACCGCTCAATCAGCCGCATCCCGGCTTCGGCTCTCCCGGCAAGGATCGTGAATTCGTCGCTTCCCTTGCTCCGGAATCGCTGGCCGACGATCTCCCGATCCCCTTTCTCCTTGAGCACGGCCAGCGCAAAGTCGTCGGTGATGGCCGCGACAGCGACCACGCCCGGCACGCCCTCGCCCCGGATTTTCCCGAGCCAAAGGGCCAACTCGGCATAGGAACGACCACGCTGCAGGAGGCTGTACCTGCCGATGAGCTCGACTTCATCGATCAGGAGGACCCAACCCCGATAACCCGCCGCCCGGATGAGCTGTGAAGTAAAAAGGAAGCGCTGACGGGCGAGCTCTTTGACTCTAGGGGACTTCAGTTGATAGCGGGCCACGGAATTCACCTGTTTCAGGCCCTGCCGAATCCGGCTGATGGCGAGCCGCTCGCCGGACCAAAACCCGGTGATCTGGTCAACCAGTTCCGGGTCGCTCCGGATGATCTTCTCGTGGAGGAGCAGTGTGGCGGGAAACACGGCGTTCAACCCGCTGCCGGGGCTATTCGCCCAGGCATTCAACTCGGCGTACTGTTCCGTGGATGCATCGAGGCGAGACGCAACCTCCTGGATGAGCTGCCCATTCGCATCCGGCAGCACGGCATCGTCCACCGCCGCCTGGACCATTTTTACGGGATCGTAGAGGGGCGTTTCCTTACTGACGGAGACGCGGCTACAGACAAAGCCCTCCGCAAGGGCGGTGTGCTCCAGGTATTCCAGCAGGTGCGACTTTCCAGCGCCGAAGCCGCCGGAGATCAACAGTCCGGGGATCCGTTGGCCGGCCGCCTCCGCACCCCGCGTGGATTCCAGAGCCGCGGCAAAGAGATCTTCCACTTCGCGTTGATTCGACCCGAGCACGCGGACCGCTTCGTGGTTCGGCACGCCGCTACGGAGCGCCTCGAGTGCTTCCCGGCATTTCACCACCTCGTCAGTTTGCATCCGGCCCCCCGTTATCCGCGCTAAGCCTGACCAGCGCGCCCATCGGGTTCACCAGCCTTCTATCGCGGACATCATCGAATACGCGAAACCTTAAGGCATCGTACGCGGACAGCCCGCGGGCATGATCTTCAAGAAACGCCCCTCCTGAAAGAACGGCCATAAAGAAGCCGCTGAGGCGATGGGCGCCATCGATGAACTCGCGCAGCACTTCATAGGCATCGAGGACGGCCGCTTTCGTGTAGTAAATTCCGGGATCGCCCGGATCTCGCGGAGCCATCACCTGGGCGATATCCAGGACGAGAATGACCCCCGCATATCCGGCAAGCCGCACAAAGTGCGTCATCGACTCAAAGAAATACCGCGCCGATGCACGGTTGATCTTCCGGTATACCTCGTATGGCTTCACTGCACTGATCGACCGGTTGACGCCGGTGAGCCAGTCTGTAAGCGTCTGCACGGTTTGCGCGCCATCCGGGCCGCCGGAAAGTTCCGCGAAGCAAAGATGGGTCATCGCGATTCGAAAATCCTTGGCGAGCTTGGGATCTTTCCGCACAGACTTGTAAATCAACCGCTTCAGTTCCATGAGCACCATCGGCGACTCAATGCCGTTGGCGAAGGCGATCTGTTCCCCTAGCGGCGTCTCATCCTCATCCGTGAGGATATCCGGCCACTTGTAGCCCGCTTGGACCGTGAGAGTACGGATGACTTGGCGGCACACCGTTCTCCACGGAGTCTGTCCGGCGGCCCGGAAGAAGATCTCATCCATCAAATGGATCTTTGTTCCGGCCGCATCGATCTTGAGATTGATGTAACCAAGACGCTCACCGGATTCCGGCAATCCACCGCTCACGAACCGGGCCGCCTGTTCTTCCTGCGCGACAACGAACTTGATGCTGCTGCCCCCACTCCGAATGTAGGTCTTGAGGTATTCGACTTCCATGAAGCGCAGCCAGGCGCCGGGTTGGATCGTGGCGTTCATTCGGATGCCTCCGAGAAACGAAGACCGTAATAAGGAATCGTTTCCCCTTCCGGGGAGACGAACGAGAACGCGCGTTTCGCACCTTTCGTGCCGGTGCTTGCGGGAAGAGACAGCACGGCGCCGGCCTTAGTGCGTGTAACGCCGCTGCGATCGAGGAGGTACAGATCCCGGATAAACTCGCTCTGCGCGTATGTCGCGGCGGACCCAGGGAGGAGGGTAAGACTTTCATAGACGGTAGCCAGGGAGACGGTCTGCCCGTACTTGCGTTCGGTGAGGAGGCGGTAGGTCCGGTGAAGCAGTTCCAGGAAACCCTCCGGGCGAAACTTCGGCTTGGCGGTTTGCTGATCTTTGATTCTCCGCACCAGGTGGGAGGGACGAATCTTCTTCACTTTCGCGCGGTTGACGCTGATGGCCCGTTCTGAAGGGACGACACGGAAGACGACGGGAAACGCCAGGTAGCCATCATCCAATCGATGGACGCGAATGCCTTCCGCTTCGGCCGCGGCCAAGAGTTCATCGTCAAGGGACTCCCGCATGTAGCGATCTTCCGCATCCGGATCAAACGGCCATGCCGTGATTGCGTTTTCAATTTCGACGCGCGCGGACTGCATCGACATTGAAATCCGCTCCGAAGACTTGTGCAGCGCGGCCAGTTCCCCTTCCGACGCGGACTTCTGCAACTGCTTGATCGCGGCAAGGAGCGCGCTCACCGACTTGATCGCCGCCCCGGCCGCCCGCTCCGATTCCGCAAATCCACTCTCAAACGTCATGACAATTCCCCGTCCATCGATAACTAATGATTTTCACACGATATCTCAATTGGGAGTTCGAGGGCCGTCAAGTGGGGGATAGACCGCCATTCCGGGTAGTGGGCGGGGCACGTTACACTTGAGGGTTACCCCTCTTACTGGCATGACCTCATTGGAATCGATGGAATCCGCGCTGAAGGAAATGGAAACTTCGGCGAAATCGCAGTTGGATGCGTGCGAAACGCCGGAAGCGCTGGAGGCGATCCGGGTGGACGTTCTGGGCCGCAAGGGCCGGCTGGCGCAGGTGAGCAAGAGCATGGGCCAACTGACCCATGAACAGCGCGGCGGCATGGGAAAGCTGCTCAACCAGGTGAAGGAGTTGCTCGAGACGGCATTTGACGCGCGGCATGCGGCCTTCGCGCGGGAGGCGATGGCGAAGCGGCTCGCGGGCGAGTGGGTGGACCTGACGCTGCCGGCGAAGGGTCCACTGCGGGGCGGGCTGCACCCGGTGACGATCATCCAGAGCGAGATCGAGGAAGTGTTCCGTTCACTCGGTTTCACGGTGCTCGATGGCCCGGAGGTGGAGACGGAGTATCACAACTTCGACGCGCTCAATATCCCGGCGGACCACCCGGCGCGCGACATGCAGGATACGTTCTGGATGACGGGCGGCAACCTGCTGCGGACCCACACCTCTCCAGTGCAGGTGCGGGGAATGAAGAAGCTGGGGCCGCCGTTGCGGATGATCGCGCCGGGCCGCGTGTTTCGCAATGAGGAAGTGGACGCTTCGCACGAGCATACGTTTTATCAGCTTGAAGGGATGATGATCGACCGGGATGTATCCGTGGCGCATCTCATCTATTTCATGAAGACGCTGCTGAGCGAGGTCTTCCGGCGGGACGTGACGGTGCGGCTGCGGCCTGGGTATTTCCCGTTCGTGGAACCGGGTTTCGAACTCGATATCGAATGCCTGATCTGCGGCGGCACGGGCTGCCCGGTATGCAAGCAGAGCGGCTGGGTGGAACTGCTGCCGTGCGGGCTGGTGCATCCGAATGTGCTTCGGCAGGGCGGCATCGACCCCGATGAGTGGAACGGATTCGCCTTCGGGCTGGGCCTTACGCGGCTCGCGATGATGCGCTATGGAATCGACGATATCCGGCTGCTGATGAGCGGCGACCTGCGCTTTTTGAACCAGTTCTGAGGCCGGAGGGGCGGCGGAGCGGTTTCGCCGACAAACCCAACTCCCGCGAACACGATTCCCACTATCCAGACACCTAGCAGCGAGCAAATACCGTGAAGTTTTCTTACAACTGGCTCAACGAACTTATCGAAGGCAGCACGCTCACCGCGGAGCAACTCAGCGACGGCATTACCTTGCACACGGCGGAGAGCGAAGGCGTGGAGCAATGGGGCGAAGCGTTCGCACGCGTGGTGGCCGCGCGCGTGACGCACGTGGAGCCGGCGCCGGATTCGAAGATCGTGAAGGCGCGGGTGGACGCGGGCGCGCTGGGCGAGAAAACGCTGGTGTGCGGCGCGCCCAATTGCCGCGAGGGGATGCTGACCGTGCTGGCTCCGGTGGGAACGGTGATTGAGGGCCGTGAGATCGGCCTCGCTACCATTCGCGGCGTGCAGAGCGAGGGGATGCTGGCGAGCGGCGCGGAACTCGGGATCAACCGGGACCACGACGGGATTCTCGATCTCGCGGAGTTCGCCGAAGCGGCGGGGTTGCAACCGGGTGACAGCATCCCCGGCTGCGCGCCGGATTCCATCATCGAGATCGACAACAAGAGCCTGACGCACCGGCCGGATCTGTGGGGCCATTTCGGGATGGCCCGCGAGGCGGCGGCGATCACGGGCGGCCAGTTGAAGGACCCGGTGCGGCTTGAACTCGTGCCGGAGGGCGAGTGCCCTTACCGCATCGAGATTCTCGAACCGAAGCTCGCCCCGCGCTATAGCGGCTTGCTGGTGGAGAACGTGAAGGTGGGGCCGAGCCCGCTGTGGCTGCAGAACCGGCTTTCGAGCATTGGGTTGAACCCGATCAATAACGTGGTGGATATCACGAACTACGTGCTGGCGGAATTGGGGCAGCCGATGCACGCGTTCGACGCGGACAAGCTGCGCGG
>JADYZL010000209.1 GCA_020853155.1 Bryobacterales bacterium | reverse complement strand
GCCGGATCCTTCTCAAAGTATTTCTTGTACTCGGACCACGTGGTGGCCGCGATCGTGCGCAGTTCCCCGCGCGCGAGGGCCGGCTTCAGCAGGTTGGCCGCATCGCCCTGACCCGCCTGACCGCCCGCGCCGATCATGGTGTGCGCTTCGTCGATAAACAGAATGATCGGCGTCTCGGAGCGTTTGACTTCCTCGATCAGCCCCTTCAACCGGTTCTCAAACTCGCCCTTGATGCCGGCGCCCGCCTGCAACAGCGCCAGATCGAGCGTGCGGATGGTGACGTTGCGGAGCGGGGGCGGCACATCGCCCTCGGCCACGCGCTGCGCGAAGCCTTCAACCACAGCCGTCTTGCCGACGCCCGCCTCGCCGGTGAGGATGGGGTTATTCTGCCGGCGGCGCATCAGGATATCGACAATCTGACGAACTTCCTTATCGCGCCCCAGCACGGGATCGAGCTTCCCGGTTTTCGCGCGCTCCGTGAGATCCACGGTGAATTGATCCAGGTTGGGCGTCTTGCCGCCGGCCTTACCGGGGGCGCCCGGCGCTCCCCCCGCCTCCGCGGGAGCATCCGAATAATCATCTTCGGAGGAGCCCGTCACGAGCGAGAAGAACTCCTTGCGGAGCACTTCCGGTTCGATCTTCGCAAACTCCCGCGAAGATTCATTCACCATCCGCGAGAGTTCTTCGTTCGAAGCGATCGCGAGCAGAATCGCCCCGCTACGGATGCGCGGCTGCGCGAAATCGAGCGAGCCGATCGTCCACGCGTCCGTGAACATTTTCACCAGATGCGGGCTGAAAGAGGGCGTCCGCGCATTGCCCGTCTTCAGCAGGTCGAGCGCCTTCGAAAGCTGCGTGGTGAGCCGCGAGGGATCGATGCCGAAATGCTTCAGGATGCGTTGCGCATCCGTGTCGGTCTGGTCAAGCAGCTTCACGAGGAAGTGCTCGATCTCGACGTCGTAATGCGTGCGGGAAAGGCACAGCCCCGCCGATGCCTCCAGCGTGGACCGCGTGGTATCGTTCAGCTTCCCCACCAGCGATTTCAAATTTACTGCCATCTCCGTTCGGTCTCCTTTACTTCTTCAATCCCGTCCTTCACTCCGATTGCCCGGCCTGGCATGGCCGCGCCGGCATCCTCGCTTCCGGCATCCCTTCCAGTGGCGCCTCGCAGCCGCGGCTCCCAGAGCCCACGTAGCTAAAGGCGCAAAATCGTCTCGTCGGGGTCTCTCGACTGCTCCTTATTTTTCGCCCAGGAAAGCCAGCCCAACCGAGGAGGTTCTCCCGCCGGATCCCCCAGCCGGCACATGGGAACACTCGAACGCTCCAGAACGAGCTGCACCTCCGAATCCATGGAGTCTCCGGCCCAGAACCGGACCAGGGACCGCAGAGCCGGATAAGCGCTGCCGTCGGGAAGGAATTGCCGGTACTTGGCAAGCGTCAGCGGCCCGATCCTCAACCGGACCTTCGATTGGTGGCTGAAAATCTCGTCGCCCACCAGCGCCCCCACGCTCAATTGCCTCGAAACCTGATATCCCCAATCCTCCAGTTCGCATTGGGTATTCGCGTCGATCTTATACCATGCGCCGACGAATTGCTTAATTTTCACCGGCACCTCGAAATAGTCCGAAATCACCTGCTCCAGTCCGCTTGCCGAGCGCGGGCGCTGCGCGAAGAGGCCGGAGTAAAAAACAATGGATTCGTCGCGAACCGCCAGCCGGTCCTGCAGGCCGCGCGTGCCCAGCCCGACGAGATCCAGGAGGTTCCGGGAAAAGGGATCGAGCCCGCCGCGTTCGTAAACGATGCCGTAGTGATACTTCTCCCAGGCGCGGTAGAAAAGGGAAATCAGCCGGTGGTTGAACAGATCCAGAAAATCCTTGAGCGTCGCATCCTTCACGCGCAGCCGGTCCATGAGCGTCACGGTATAGAAATGGGGCAGCACGCCCAATGTGCCGGTGAGCCCGAAGAAATTCACGACCAGAAATGGTTGGCTATCGTCTTTCCAGCGTGCCGTCTGGATCGAACTGGCGGGAAAGCTCATGGATGGGTGGCAGCCGAGGCGCGCGACTTCCTTGCGCGGATTCGTGAAGATGCCCAGCGGCTCCCGACCCGGTTGCATCCGCTCGAGCACGCGAATCGCCTGGAAGAACTCGAAGGAAAACGGTTCCCGCTCGAACATCCTCCGCAGCGGCTCTTCCTTGACCGTGGCTAAAGCAAAATCTCGTCGCCGGCTCTTGGCGGCCATTCGCGCATCACCTCCCTTCTCTGCTTTGTCGAGACCACGAGCTGGGAGAAACTGTTCATCGCCGCATACAGGCCCAGAAAGCGCTCGAGAACGCTGGCGAACAGAAAAACGCCGCCGCCCACGAACTGCTCTTCGTCGAACTCCACATTCACCCGCACGCCGCGAACGAAACTGATGCCGGTGTCGCTGAGGATGCGCGCGAAATGCGGCTCGCTGCGTACCGCCTCGATCCCGAGAATCTGTTTCTCCAGGTAAGCGGAGTTAGAGAAATTGTACAGCTTGAGGATCTCCTGCAATGCCTCTTTGCCATCGGAGACGAGCGAGAGGTAGTTCAAGGAAAGGTGAGAAATCAGACGCCACAGCAAGCCGCGCCCCACCGGGGGCGCCACGGAATTGGTCGGCTTGCGCAGGGCGACGATCCTCTTGATGGTGGAGAAGCCTTCCATCTCGAAGTCTCCCGTTTCCAGCCCGAACGAAAGGCGGGAGGGCAGATCCCGGTTGGTGCATAGGCAGCGCACGGTGAGCGTATCCACGTTCGGAATGAGAGGGCGGCCGGAAAGATCGACAAGCGACAGGAACACATCCGTGCCGGTATCGTTCACGCGCGCCGATTCGCGCCGCGTCGCCAGCCAGAAGGTCTTGGTGGCGTCCCGGAGCGTGGCATGACGGTAGGAATAAAACGGCTCGAACGGCACCACTTCCGTGCTGTTGGGCCGCGTGCTCACGACATCCTCGATCGCGAAGACCTCCATCGCGGCTTGCCTACGCATATCCGCCACCACGGGATACTCATGGCGCTGGTGAGAGACGAGGATCGGCTCCGCGGTCTGTTTGAAGAGGTTCACTACGGGCACGCAGTTCAGCCGCACCGACTTCGCGCCGACACCCACTTCGAGCGCCTGCTGGCGTTCCGGCTGATCGAATTTCCCGATCTGGAAGACCACTTCGAAGCTTTCCTCGAAACCCGCCTCGCGCATCTCCTTGAGGCCGCCGATCTCCAGGAAGAAGAATTTCTCCGGAAAGCTGAAGTATTCCTGCAGCAGGCGGTAGCCCAGAAACGAACGCCGCGTGAAGGGCAGCAGCCCCTCGTTCTGCTCAAAACCCACCTGGCGAAGCGCGGAGGGCGGCAGCGCGATCGGCCGCCCGGCGCGATTCTTCGGATTCCGCAACAGGATCTCGAAGCAATTGTTGCAAAGCAGTTCGTAAAGCGAATGCACCAGGTTGCTTTCGCCCTGCAGATAGAACCGCAGCGAATCCATATTGAGCTGCGCCATCTGCACATCGGGAAAGAGCTGGAAGTGCAGGCTGAATACCGCGGCGCAATCCGGATTCTTGATCACCGGCGAGAGACGGTCCGGGGTTTTCCATTCCGCGGATTTCAAGGTCACGGGCCAGAGCGTCGTGTCGTAGCAGGTCTGGAACTTGCACGCCATGTTGTTGACGCGCCTTGAATACAGCAGGGTATCGCGCGGAACGGTCATCCCCGCCGATTGCTTGCCCTGCTCCGGATCCACGAACATCTCCACGACCGTCATGCACGGGGTGGGCCGGATGTAGTGCGGGTACAGGGTATTCAGCAGGCCCTGCGTGACTTCGGGAAACTCGTCGTCGACTTTCAGGTGAATGCGCGCCGCGAGAAACGCAAACCCTTCAAGAAGCCGTTCCACGTGCGGATCTTCGCAGCGGTCCGCCTCCAGCATCAACCGCGAAGCGATCTTCGGGTATTTCTCGGCGAACTCCGCGCCCATCTGGCGCATGTAGGATAGCTCGCGCTCGTAGTAGAGCAGGAGTTCGTCACGCACCGCTTTCGCCCCTCACTTCGATATCGCCGCTCGTGAGTTCAAGCAGCGTATCGAAACGCACCTGCTCCGGAGCCGGGTCGATCATCAACATTCCTTCCATGCCGAAGCGCAGGGTGCGGGAGCCCTTGGTGACGGGGTTCAGCGTGATGCGCACATTGCGCAGGCGCGGCTCGAACATCTCCACCGCTTCCTCCATCTGCCGGAGGATGCGGGTGTGGTCCTTGCCGGATTGCACGCTCATGGAGCTGATATCCGGCAAACCGTAGTTCAACAGGCTCCGCTTCAGCTCTCCGGCGCCGTCTTCCATTTCGTCCATCACCGGGCAATGGCGCGTATTGAGCAGCCACTCCATATCGCGCTTCAACGAGGCCTTCAAGCGGCGCACGGATTCGAGGCGCGTGATCGGCGCATCCGCCTTTTCGTCCGGATTCAGATCGAAAAGGCGGTCGAGCAGCGGCTGCGTTACTACTTCTTCTGGACGGTATCGCGACATCAATCCCACTTCCCGGAGGATGGCGGGCCGGCTTCCCCGCGCAGCCTCCCCACCCCGCAGTCCGGACAACCGGACGACATCCCAATTCTACACACCACGCGAAATGCGTCTTCCGCTTTCCGGCCTCGGGCCCTTCGCGTTCCTATTCCATCGGCGCGAACGTCAACGCTTGCGAGGGATCGAGGCGGCAGATCTTGGCATAGAGCTCCCGCTTGCGCTGCCGATCTTCCTCCGAATCGCCGAGGGCCTGGAAGTAGAGGGCCAGCGGCTGCGCCAGCGTCTCCGGGCTTTCCCACTCCTCCAGCTTGCGGTTTTCCACCTCCTTCACCACTTCGTCCAGAATGTTGCGCGCCATCGCGGGCCGCCCCACTCCAAGGCAGATTTGAGCCAACTGCACCCGGCGCAGGAATCGCCCCCGCCCGGAGCGTTCCGTGGCGATGGTGGCGGAGAGCAGGGAGATCGCCCCGGCGACGTTCCCGCGCGCGGACATTTCCTTCGCCTGCTCGAAGAGATCGGGCTCGCCCGGCGGCGTGTCTTCCCCCGTATCGAGCATCGCCGGAGGATGGTACAGAGGCTCCGGTTCCCGATCCGGTTCCGGCGCGGGAGTGGGTTCCGGCGGCGGTGGGGGAGGAGGAAAGAGCATGTTCAGCCACGCCTGGGTCTCCGCGTTAGCGGTGGGCGTGTCGTCCATCATCGTCTGCGAGACAAGGTCCGGGAAGTCCGTCACCACGCCGCGCAGCAGGGAGACCAACGCCTCCGCAGGCGCGCTATAGCCAAGGTTCTGCAGCGCCGTGATCGCATAGCGTTGCAGATCGACCCAGGCGCGGCCGCAAGGCTCTCCGGCAGCGCCCTCGGCCGCCTCAAGCACGGCCATCCAGTCTCCATCGAGCGAGGCGATCTTGAGTTGCTGGCGAACTTCGGTTTGCGGAGGATCGAACTGCCGTACGTCCAAACGCCCGCTGCCGTTTCTGCGCAGTTCTCCCCAGCGCAGCGCCCGCAGCAGGAGGAACGGGGCCGGGTCCGCGGGATTCGACGCGCGCAAATAGCGCGCCGCATTCACGACGCGCCGGAATGCGTCCGCCTCGTCAGTGGGGTCGGGCGCCAACGCCCCGGCGGCCTTCTTCTTCGCGGGCTTCTCCACTTCCTCGGGGGCTGCCGCCGCGGGCATGGCTTCCGCTTCCACCTCCGGAGCGGCCTCCGGGATTTCTTCTTCCTCTTCCTCGACCGGTTCGGGCTCCTCCACCGGGTCCGGTTCCAGTTCGCGCTTACGGTTCAGGAAAATGCGGATCGTCTGATTGAATTCTTCGAGAGTCTGCTTGATCGAATAGAAACTCGGCCGGTCGTCGGGATCGAGCTCCGTGAACCGTTCCTCGCACACCTCATCGAGATGCTTCAACGCGGTGAAGACCGTTTCCAGAACCTGGAAGCTGCCAGCGTAGAAGGCTTTCGGCGAAGCTTCGAATTCGCGCTCGAATTCCTCGGGCAGCAGCTTCTTGTCGCGCTCCGCGGCCGTGCGGATCTTCGCCTTGTCGTCGCTGTTGTAGGCCTCGTCCTTGGTAGGGATTTTCTTGGCGAGATCGTAATCGAACCATGAGATGCCGCTCGCCGTCACCGGCTGCAGCTTGATGGCGGTGTTCAGCTTGTTGCCGACAAAATCGAGCTTCGACGCGAGATCGATAGGATCGAACTCTTCCTCGTCGAAGCGCGGATAGAGTTTGTCCCAATAGGTTTCGATGAGCCCGGAAACCAGGTCCAGGCCCGCGGCAAGCCCCGCGAAACCTTCGCGGTTCAGCAAAGCCTCCACGACCCACGTGGCTACCTCAAGGTCCTTGCTCTGCTCGGCAAGCACTTTCTGCCCGGTCTTCAGGACCTGCCCGTAGTCGGCAACCTTGCGCTCGTGCTTCCACTCGCCCTGGTTGAGGTCGTCTTCCTCCCGGCGGGCTTCCTTGAGTTGATCGTAGACGGGCTTCGCGCGGATCGATTCTCCGCAGGGCCGGTCCGCGGAGATCGGTTCGAGAAGATTATCCTTGAGCGGCATGGCCGTGAATATCCGCGGCGATTCCGCTTGCTCTGATTGGGCCGCGTGGAAGACGATTTCGCGCGCATCGAGCAGTGGGATTTCCTCGCCGTCGGCCAGCAGCATTTTTTGGCCCACCGGAATCTCGTTGCCTTCCTCATCCAGCGCAAAGTACGTCTCGCGGCCCAACTTCACGAGTTCGCTCTCGTCGGTAGTGGCTTCCGGAGTGAGAACCGGCAGCAGCACGTCGCCGAGATCTGTCTCGTGGAAGCTCGGGCCCGTGACCAGGCGCGCCGGCAGCCAGAGGAGTTCGCGCAGGCGCCGGGGCTTTTCCGTTTCGATGCGTTCGATGTGCTGGAAGGGGATCCACATGAAGCCGCCGCCGGCATAGACTTCGAGGCGCGCTCCCACGCGAGGGTCGCAATCGCTCACCGATGTATAGCTCTTGCCGTTGATGGTCGCGGAGACAGCGGGCGCCGTCTCCGCCGCGGAATTCTTGTATTCCCCGTTGGCGAAAAACGAAGCGCGGGTCTTCTGCGCGTGGATGGCGGCCTTGTAAAGGATGGCCCCATGGATGGTTTCCGTCTTATTCTCGATCAAGGCATCGAGGTGCTTCTCCGCGCGATCGTACTCGCCAGAAAAGCAGAGCAATTCAAAAAGGAAGGTGCGTGCCTTATCGTCCGTGGGGTGCTCTTTGATGACCGCGATCACGGCCTGGATGGCTTCGCTGAGTTTGCCTGCCTTCAGCAGGTCCGTTGCTTGTTTCATCGTTCTTCCTGGGTAAACGAACTCTCATTCCGTGCCGCGCCGGAGCGGACACCGCTAGCGTCATTCCATGACGGAGGCTAGCCCTGGAACATCCGTGACATATGCACGATACCGCCGCGCGTGATGCCGGTGTCCTTATCCTGCGCGTCGTACTCCATCTCGATTTCCTGATAGCTGAAGTAGACTTCCTCTTCGGAAACTTCGCCGCCAAATTGCAGATTGCCCTGTTTAATCTGAACAACGAGCGCGCTCCTGAGGGTAATCTTCATGTAGTTTTCCAACTGGCCGCCGGTGCCCGTCTTGCGAAGCTGAAGGGTGACTTCGCAAAGTTCGTTGTTATCGAGCGCCTTGAACAAGAGGGGCGACGCTGCATCCGCGCGCTTCCGCAGAACCAGGTTGGCATAGGTCACGCGCCCCTGCCGCCCGGCGCCGGCGTGTGACACCTGGGCGCGTTCCCCGCCCCAGTCGTATGCCAGGACCTCGATCCAGTTCTCGAAAGAGGCCTCCATGCATTCGCCTTGCACGTGCTGGCCGTTGGCGATCACTTTCGCAATAAAATTCACCATTGCCCGGTTCCTCTAACCCACCCGTGGAATAAGGCACGCGGGGGAAGGGCCATGAGCCCCTCTCCCCGCGATTGTCCGAACTGCGATTGAGGTTCGGTGCAGCCTAGTCGGGGGTCGCGGTCTGCTGGTTCCACTTGCCAACGCCAGCCGAAGTCGTGACGCCCTTGTCGTCCTGGACGAAGTACTCGAACTCGATCTTCGCGAAGTTCAAGCTCAGGCTCTCAATGGGCATGTCGTCGCCGCTGCCGCCGCTCTGGTAGGAGCTCACCACGATGTCGGTGAGCTTATAGGTCATGTACTTCTCCTGCTTGTCCCCAGCGGACTTCAGGCAGGTGAGCAGCGCTTCGTCAATGTGCTTGCCGCCCGCGCAGTTCTGCATGAGTTTGACGCTGGCCGCGCACTGCCGGTAGCTCACGGAAAGATCCTGCAGGTTGGCTTTCGCGGTTCCACCGCCGCCACCGTAGGAGAAGCCGCCGGCGTTCGAAACACCCCAGGAGAACGACAGAATCTCGATCTGATTCTCGTATTCCTTCTGCTTGGATTCGCCCTTGATCTCAGGCGTGAATTTCAGAAAATAATTTGCTGCCATGTTCGTTTACCCTCGATTGAATTTGTGTTCGCTTCGGTCTTTCCAAAGTGCTTTGTGCGCCGCTTCCCGCGTTCCCAGGAGCGCCGGAGCGGCGCGGTTCTTTTCTCGCCGTCACCTCCGTTTCCGGAGGGCGGATTCGAAGCTGGCGCGATCCCCGCGAAAGCGGCGCGGCCGGCTTCCGGACTGCCTAGCCCTTCGCGGGTGGCGGAAGATCCGCTACCAGCCGGAGCGAAACAGTAAGCTCATCCAATTGGAAGTGCGGGCGCAGGAACGAAACTGCCCGGTAGGCGCCCGGCTTCCCAGGCACTTCCATCACTTCCACCCGCGCCTCACGGAGCGGCTTCGAGGCCTTCACCGAGGCCGGTGCGTTGTCGTCCAGAACCACGTAATTCGCAATCCAGCGGTTCAGGAACATTTCGCAATCGGAGCGCGACATGAAACTGCCGATCTTGTCGCGCATCATCGATTTCAAGTAGTGCGCAAAGCGGCACATCGCCAGAAGGTACGGCAACTGCGTACTCAGACGCGCATTCGCGTTAGCCGCTTCCTTGTCGTAGAGCTTCGGCTTCTGCGCGCTCTGCACGCTGAAGAACGCCGCATAGTCGGTGCCCTTGCTGTGGACGAGCGGCACGAATCCGTTGTCCGCGAGTTCCTTCTCGCGGCGGTCCGTGATCGCCACCTCGGTCGGGCACTTCATCGCGATATCGCCATCTTCGGTGCGGAAGGTGTGAATCGGCAGGCTTTCCACCAGGCCGCCGCCTTCCACGCCGCGGATCGCCGCGCACCAGCCATACTGCGCGAAGGCGTTCGTCAAGCGGGTCGCCAGGGCGTAAGCGGCATTGCCCCACAGATACTTGCTGTGGTCCGTGCCGTCCACCTGCTCTTCATAGGCGAAGTCGTCGATCTGCACGCCGTCACGCCCGTAGGGTAGCCGCATCAACACGTGCGGGCAGGTGAGCGCCACATAGCGGGAATCTTCGGAATTCCGGAAGCTCTTCCACTTCGCATACTCGTTGGTGTCGAAAATCTTCGCCAGGTCACGAGGAGCGTCGAGGGAAGCGTAGCTGTCGAGATTGAACATGTCGGAGGATGCCGCGGTGAGGAACGGCGCATGCGCCGAGGCGGCCACCTGGGACATTTTCTCCAGCAGTTCGATATCTTCCGGGTGCTTCGAGAATTCGTAATCGCCCACCAGCGCCGCGAAGGGGCTGCCGCCGAATACGCCGAACTCTTCCTCGTACACTTTCTTGAAGGCCGCGCTCTGGTCGAATTCCGCCGCCCGCTGCAAGTCGCGAAGCAGTTCGCGCTTGTTCACGTTCAGCACCTTGATTTTGAGCTGCGTGCCGGTCTCGCTGCGGTCCATGAGCATCTTCAGCCCGCGCCAGCTCGCTTCAAGCTTCTGGAAATCGGGGTGATGAATCACTTCGTTCAACTGGATGGAGACCAGGTGATCGATCTGCGCGATGCGCGCATTGATCATCGCCTCGGTGTCGCGCGACACCGTCATCGATCCTTCGAGGAATTGCCCGATGAACTCTTTGATGATGTCTTTGTTGCGTTGCCTGGTGACCGCGTCCCGTCCGGAGAGCCGGCCCTCATCGACGATCTGGTCGATCAGACTCGCCTCTACCGTCGTTTCCTGAGCCGCCGCGGCGGCTTGCTTCTGTTTCTCACTCATTGCCGTCTCCTCCGCCGATGCCGAGTTCCTTCCTCAGCTTCTCGACCTTGCCGGCGTCCTTCACGGTATCCATCAGCATCTCGTCGAGCTTGTCATTGCCCTGGAGGCTGCCGCGAAGGTCGGAGAGCTTATCGCGCAGTTCCAGCAACTCCCGCAGCGGTTTCACCTGGCGGGCTACGTTCGCGGGGC